>JAYUYB010000435.1:0-4033 GCA_043752655.1 Chloroflexota bacterium | reverse complement strand
ATCGCCTCCGCAAGCGCGTGACTGGCTCGGTCGAAAGGCCGCGGCTGAATGTTTTTCGCAGCAATGTCCATATCTATGCCCAGGTGATCGATGATGTGCAGGGCTATACGCTGGCTGCCGCGTCGACCAACGAGAAGGGCTGGGCTGAGGGCGACGACGCGAAGACGAAGACCGAGCAGGCTGCGATTGTGGGCCGGCTGGTGGCGGAGCGTGCACAGGCGGCCGGGGTGGAAAAGGTTGTGTTCGACCGTGGCGGCTTCAAGTACCACGGGCGGGTGAAGGCGCTGGCCGAGGCGGCGCGTGAGGCCGGCCTGAGCTTCTAGGCCCAGTGGGCTGCTTTCGGAGGAACCGTGAAGCGAGAACGTATCAACGTCGCCGCGCTTGATCTTGAGGAGCGCGTTGTTCAAATTAATCGAGTGTCCAAAGTGGTGAAGGGCGGTCGGCGCTTTAGTTTCAGCACCGTGGTGGTGGTGGGCGATGGCAAAGGCCACGTGGGTGTAGGCATGGGCAAGGCCGCCGAGGTGCCCGAGGCGATCCGCAAGGGTACCGAGGCTGCCAAGCGGAATGTTATCCGGGTGCCCCTGGTGGGTACCACGGTGCCTCATGATGTGGTGACAAAGTTCGCCGCCACTAAGGTGATGATCCGCCCGGCAGCGCCTGGTACCGGCGTTATTGCGGGCCGTGGCGTGCGCCCTGTAGTTGAGGCCGCAGGCATCAGAGATATTCTCTCGAAGGTCTACGGTAGCAACAACCCGGTGAATGTGGTGAAGGCCGCCTTTCAGGCTCTTAGCGAGCTTACCTCGCTGAGCGAGATGGCGCGCCGCCGCGATATGACACCGCAGGAGCTCGCCGCCCGCCGTACCCGCCGCGAGGCGGCGGCCGCCACTGTTGCCCCCGTAGTTGGGGCCGGCGAGGAGGCTTAAGATGAGCAAGCTGCGCATTACTTACAAGAAGAGCACCATCGGCTACGCCAAAGACCAGAAGGAGACAGTTTACTCCCTGGGCCTGCGCAAGCTTGGCAAGTCGGTGATCATGCCCGATAACGCCTCGATTCGCGGCATGATCTTTAAGGTCAAGCATCTGGTTGTGGTGGAAGAGGTGGGCGACGAGGTGACGGTATGAAACTTCACGACCTGAAGCCCGCTGAGGGTTCGACCCGCACATCCAAGCGCATCGGTCGCGGTCACGGCTCCGGCAAAGGCAAGACCTCGGGTAAGGGCATGATGGGCCAGAAGGCCCGCCGTGGCCCTAACCCGTACCGCACCTTCGAGGGCGGCCAGAACCGACTCGTGAAGCGCATGCCGTTCAAACGGGGCTTCACGAACATCTACCGCGTCGAGTACGAGATCATTAACGTCGGCAGCCTTGTCGCGTGGCCCAGCGAGATCGAGGTGACGCCGGAGGCACTGCTAGAAGCGCGTGCCTTGCGCCGTAAGCGCATGCCGGTGAAGGTGCTCGGCGATGGCGAGATCACGCAGGCGCTGACGATCAAGGCCCACAAGTTCTCGGCCACGGCGCGGCAGAAGATCGAGGCCGCCGGTGGCACTGTTGTCGAGCTGCCCTGGGTGATCGAGCGCCACTCCCGCTCGCGCGGGCCGAACTATTCGATGCGCAACGCTGCGGCCAAGAAGGCTGAGGCGTAGCACCCGTGACGATGGGCGGCGACCGGCGCAGGCTGGCTGCCGTCCATCGCGCATCGTCCAGAGGAAGTACAGATGCTCCAGGCACTTGTTCGCGCCATTCAGCTGCCCGATCTACGGCGGCGAGTCCTTTTCACGCTGGGGATGCTGCTGATCTTCCGTCTGATCGCGCACATCCCGGTGCCCAATATCAACCCCGGTGCGCTCGTGCAGCTGCGCGAAGCCCTGGCCTCGAACCAGCTTGCTCAGCTGCTGAATATCTTCGCGGGCGGCGCGCTCCAGAACTTCTCTGTGGCCGCGATGGGCGTCTACCCGTACATCACGGCGCAGATCATCATGCAGTTGCTCCAGCCACTCATCCCGGCGCTTCAGGAGCTTCAGAAAGAGGGCGATCAGGGCCGAGTAAAGCTGAATCGCTACATGATGTGGCTGACCATCCCGCTGGCGTATCTGCAGGCGTATGGGCAGACGCTCACCCTGGAGCGTACGGTGAACCCGCAGGGCGTGGTGGCGCAGTCGCTGTTCCGCACCCCGTTTGACATCGTTGGCAACTTCTTCCCTACATTCACTGTGCTCACTACGATGGTGGCGGGCACAATGCTGCTGGTGTGGCTCGGTGAGCAGATCAACGAGCGCGGCATTGGCCAGGGCATCTCGGTGATCATCTTCGGCGGCATCGTCTCTGGGCTACCGGGCTTGCTGGTACAGGGTTTCCAGATCAGCCAGGCCGGTGACGTGGGCACCATTCTGGGCATCATCGCCTTCATCGCCATTGCGCTGCTAACGATCGTCGGGATCATTCTGATCCAGGAAGGCCAGCGGCGGATCCCTGTGCAGTACGCAAAACGTGTGCGCGGCAACAAAGTCTATGGTGGCCAAAGCAGCCACATCCCGCTCAAGGTGAACACGGCGGGCATGATCCCGCTGATCTTCGCCCAGAGCATTATCATCTTCCCTGGCATTGTGGCGTCGTGGTTCTACCGTCCCGGCGGCGAGGGCTTCGGCAATCAGCTAGCGGGCTTCTTCTACAACACCTTCAATCCCACAGGGCAAGGCGGCGGCTGGGTGTACATAACCTTGTTGTTCCTGCTCACCGTAGGGTTTACCTACTTCTACACGGTGGTGATGTTTCAGCAGCAGGACATTCCTGACAACCTCCAGCGCAACGGCGGTTTCATCCCTGGCATTCGGCCGGGTAAGAACACCGAGCAATATCTGGGCAGGGTGCTGAACCGGATCACGCTTGCGGGCGCTCTGTTCCTCGGTCTGATCGCGGTGCTACCGTTTCTGACTCAGTCAATCACTGGCCTGCAGCTTGGGCTGGGCAGCACGGCGCTGCTGATTGTTGTGGGGGTGGCGGTAGATACGATGCGCCAACTGGAGGCGCAGCTAGTGATGCGCGACTACGAGGGCTTCCTGTCGCGCTAGAGAAATCTGTCACGAGGTTGGCGGAGATATGGTATCATCTGGGGCATTGCGCGGCGGGCACGCTTGTGCAATGCCCTGGCCCGAGGGCAGACGCACTCGGAATTGCACGCGAACAGCTCTGGTCGTGCAGTGATGCGCGCAAAGGGAAGTAGCAGAGAGTGCCGATTATGACCACCAACGTGATACTGCTTGGGCCGCCAGGGGCGGGAAAGGGCACGCAAGCAAAGACGCTGAGCGAGCGAACCCTGCTGTCGCATGTGGCCAGCGGTGATCTCTTCCGGGCCGCGCTACGGGCGGGCACCGAGCTGGGCATGCTCGCCAAATCCTACATGGATCGCGGCGAACTGGTGCCAAATGAGGTGGTGATCGGGATGATCCTTGAGCGGATCGCGCAGCCGGACTGTCTGCCGGGCGTGATTTTTGACGGCTTCCCGCGCACGCGTGAGCAGGCGATGGCGCTTGAGGCATCACTTGGCAAGCATAGCAACAAGATCGACGCGGTGCTTTACCTGCGGGTGCCCAACGAAGTGCTGCTGCGGCGCATCGCTGGGCGTCAGACTTGCAAAACTTGCGGAGCTACGTATAATATATACTATTTCCCGAGCCATAGGCCGGGGATTTGTGATGCTTGCGGCGGCAAACTCTATCAGCGTAGCGACGACTCGATGGAGACAGCGCAGCATCGGCTGAATGTCTACTTTGAGCAGACAATGCCGCTGATCGAGTATTACAAGCGCCAGGGCCTGCTGCACGAGGTTGATGGGCAGGTTGAGATTACATGGGTGACGGACGCGATGCTGAAAACGCTAGTACGGTTCTTAGAGCCGTCGGCTCAGGCGAAGGAGTGATATGACCAAAAAGAAGGATGTGATCGAGATGGAGGGGACGATCACAGAGCCGCTCCCGAATGCCATGTTTCGGGTGGAGCTGGAAAATGGGCACGAGGTGCTAGCGCATATCTCGGG
>JAYUYB010000434.1:0-4035 GCA_043752655.1 Chloroflexota bacterium | reverse complement strand
GCCTCGCTGGGCAGCGTATAGCGGAATCTCTGTGGGTTGTAGCCTTGATGCTGTGTGAGCCAGCGGCAGAAGGCTGTGGCCTCGTACCAGCTGATGCCAACCACGGGATAGTTCGCCCGTGCCTTGCCGAAGCTCGTGCTCTCCCAAAACTCTGGCTGGCACTTTGTGGTGCGGGTCTGCCAGGATTGTAGCCCTTCTGTGGCCTGGTCATCGCGGCTGAGCCAGACCCGCCCGGCCTCGCCCCACCACGGCGCAGCGGGGTTGTACCCATCGGCGGCGATGAACTGCTCATACTGTGCGTTCGTCACGGGGTAGCGCGCCAGCTGAAACGCTGCGATTAGCACCGGCTGAGTATTGATTTCTCGTGTGGCAACGTCGTATTTTTGGCCGTACTGCTTCTGAAACTGCGCATTCGCTTCCTGCGCCTCCTCGCGGCTGCTGCCCAGCACAAAGCGCCCGCCTGCTAGCTCGATCATCGGCGGCGGCAGCGAGCAGACACCGTCGCGCGGGTCGCCCAAACGGGCCAGCACCCGCCCACAGGTGACGCGAGCGACGGCGGGCGCGGCTGCGGCGGGCGCATCGAGGATGGCAAGGGCGTCGGCTACAATGCGTGCGCTCAGGCCGCCCTGGCTCTTGAATTTCTCCAGCTCGGCCAGGGCGTCGCCGGCCAGGCCCAGCGCGACGGCGCGCTCAGCAAGGGTGGTGCCACGCCCGATCAGCTGCTCCAGAAACTTCCCGCAGCGCTCCTGGCTCAGGTGGCCGGCGCAGAGCAAGATCACTTCGCGCCACCAGGGCTGGGGATAGTAGTCGAGCAGCTCGTCCCAGCGCTCGCCCTCGGCGATGTAGCGCGCCGCCAGGAACTCCTGGAAGGACAGGTGGCTGAAGCGGAAGATGCCCGGTCGGATCTCGTCGAGCAGGCCGACGTGGACGGGCAGCTCGTCCACGAAGGCTTCGGCGGCCTCCGCAGCGGGCAGCCCGCCCGGCAAAGCCGGCGCTGCGGCGACGATCTCCAGCAGGTCGTCGCGCCCGATCTCGCGCCCAGTGCTCGCACGCTCATCGGAGCCGCGCTGGTGCATGCCATAGGCCACGAAGGCGAGCAGTTCACGCTTCTGGCGCAGGCTCATGTTCAAGCTGGGGCGCCCGCTGTAGAGCTCACGCTGCTTTGCCGCTTTGTCCACCTTGCCGCGCCCGCCTTTGAGCAGCACAGTGACGCAGGCCTCGTACAGCTCGGCGCGATTCTCCGGCAGGCTGCGCGAGTCGTAGTAAATAATCGCGATGATCGTCAGCAGCAACGGGTTGGTCGCCAGGTCGCGCACACGCTTGTTCGTCTCCAAGGCGGCCCAGAGCTCGTCGCTAAAACGGGCGGCGGGACGCTCGGCGCCATCCGCGCTAAACCCGAGCAGACGGTGCAGGCTGCGGCTCCAGTTGGCGATAAAGCGCTGCTGCTTCTCGCGCGAGAGCTGATCTACGGCGCATTCGCGAAAGCCCTGGCCGAGGCGTGCGTCGCCCTCGTAGGCTTTGGGGCGCGAGGTGAGCACGTAGCGGCAGCGCGGATAGCGGTTGACCACGCTGCGCACAATGGCGCTTACCAGCAGGCGGTCGTCGGTCTGGGGCACCTCGTCGAGGCCGTCGAGCAGCAGGATGGCGCGACCGGACTCGCACAGTCGGCGGAAGAAGTCGGCGGGCAAGTCCAGGTCGAAGCCGTTGTAGTAATTGGCGAGACAGTCGAGCAGCAGGCGGGGGTTCGCACCGGCAAGCTCACGCACACGGCTCTCGCCAAGAAAGGCGCCCAGCTCGCGCAGGGGGAGCAGCAGCGGCACGGGCGGGAGCGCGGCGCCATCATCAGCGAGGCCCAGGTCGGACAAGCGGGCTGCGTCGTCGCGGGCGAGCACCTCGCAGAGCCGCACGGCGGTGTACTGAAGCAGGGTCGTTTTGCCGCTGCCGGGGAGGCCGATCACGGCCAGGCGCGGCTGGCGCAGGATGCTCGTCCACTCGACGGCCTGCTCGCGCCCTGTGGGCTCAAGCTGCTCCTGGCCGACAAGCTGGCGCACCTTCTCGATAAAGCTGCGCAGGCCGCCACGCATCACACCCTCGGCTAGCGCGACCTCGCGCACCGTTAGCGAGACATAGATCTCGCTGAGGGGCATATCCATCTGGCGCTGGTCGATCCCGCGCAGGTCGAGGGTGCTGTGGGTCACATAGAGCTGCTTGAGGTAGCGGCGCAGGGCGGCGCCGTAGTCGGCGTGGGGCGCGGCGGGCGCCTGCTGGTACAGGTTGATCACCTCGGCGATGTAGTTGCCATTTGTCTCGCCGGTGAACAGCGTCAGGTCGCGGCCGATATCCCCTGCCACTGCGGCGCCGACGTTGGCCTCATCGGCGATCTGCTGGCCGATCTGATCGTGGCCGGCCACGTCGCCGAATGCCACGTCGCCGGTCTGGGCGTTGGGGAAGGCGATCAGCGGCGGGCGGGTCTCCAGCGCATTGATCGCGGCGTCGAGGGCGGCGCGCTGCGTCGGGTCGGTCGTGGCGTCGCGCAGGGCGCGCAGAATGGGCAGCTGCGAGGAGGCGTCTGTCATTGGGGTGCTCACGGGTGTTGGCGCGCCTGAGCGTGCGCTGCCGCTGGTTCGCGTGAATTGAAGGACGAGCGCTGCGCGCATTATACGGGCGCGGGGGAGCCGCTGGTGCAAAAACGGGGCGCCGGTGGCCATTTCTGGCTACGGGCGCCCCGAAGGGTGAAGGAGTAAAAAAGAGTGGACGAGCTGTTTTGGCCCGTCCAGATGCGCTAAAACAATTTATTGGCGACTCCGAGTGGGCTCGAACCACCAACCTACAGCTCCGGAGGCTGTCGCTCTATCCAATTGAGCTACGGAGTCGCGTCGGGGTGAGTATACCCCAGTGGTGGGGGTGTGTCAATTTGTGCGCGGGGCCAGCAATAAGCCGGAAATCGGTGGCATCTGTGGACAAACGTCCTACTGGGTCGCCACCCAGGCGCGCCACTCGCGCTCAAGCTCGGCGAGGCTTTTGCCGTAGACGCGCCGGTAGTTGCTGGAGCCAGCGGGGCGCCCGCTGGAGCTGCGGTAGGCCGCGTCGAGCTGCTCGCGCCCGTAGGTGGCCGCCAGATACTCCACGAACGAGGCCCACTGGTTGTAGATGTCGTTGCGCGTGGTGGTGCGGCAGTCGGCCTCCAGGCTGGTGGTGAGCGGCAGCAGCGTGCCAGCGTTGTGTCCAGCCCGCACGCGCTCGCGGTAGAGCGGCTCGCCTGAAGCGGCACGAAAGTAGCTGGCGGTGCCCCAGACGGCCATGCCCTCTAGCAGGATCACATCGGCCTTACGATGGTCGCGCTCGCCGTAGTAGTCGTGCTGAAGCTGGTGGAACAGCTCGTGGGCGAGGATACTCGTCACCCTGGCGGGGTCGGTGTCGGGGGCGTAGAACAGGCGAATGGTGCGCGCGTTGGAGAGCGTGATGCCGCGCAGGGCGCATGGCCCGCTCTGCGGCGCCTCGAAGCTGATCGCGACCCGCCCGCTGAGCGCGCCCCCCAGCAGCTTGCCGCCCTGCACCAGCGCCTCCTCGGCGGGCAGCCCCAGGCCCTGCACCGTGGCCGCGCTCAGGCCGCCGCCGCTGCGGTAGAGGTCGAGGCTGTAGGTGCGCATGGCCAGCTCGCCACGCAGGCGCGGGGCCGGCTCGCCGCCCAGGTACGGCACGGGCGTGGGCGTGGCGGGCCGCGCCGTGGGCGCCAGGGGCGCCGAGCCAGGGGCAGGCGCAAATGCCGCCAGGGCGATGACGAGCAGGATGGCGCTGATGTGACGCATAGATCTCTCTGGAGACCAGGAGACAAGGAGACAAGGAGACCAGGAGACAAGGAGACCAGGAGACAAGGAGACCAGGAGACAAGGAGACAGCGCATCGCTACCGTTAGGCGCTCCTTGTCTCCTTGTCTCCTTGTCTCCCGGCCTCTCGGCCACGCCCTAGCTCCTGGCGCATCAGCCCCGCGTAGACCACGCAGAGCATGGCGGAGAAGGCGAACCACTGGAGGGC
>JAYUYB010000433.1:0-4040 GCA_043752655.1 Chloroflexota bacterium | reverse complement strand
CCTGAGCACACCAACAGTCTCACGCTCGCGCAGGTACGTGAAGGGCACGCCAAAGCTCTGCTCGAAGGTAGCCTCGACCGCCGCGATGAAATCGGCCTTCTCAGGCGTCGGCTTCTGAATGAATGTCACCGAGCCCTTAGTCTCGCGCAGGTTGATGTAGCCATCCGAAAAGATCGCGCCCGCCACGTAGGCCAGAGCTGGAGGCGTCGCGGTCTCGCCGAGCGCCGGGATCTGATCAACCACCGTGAGGAAATCCTCGTCGGCCAGCACAGCATCCAGCCGCTTTTTGGTGAGCTGGCGCTGCTGGATCGTGAACAGCTTGTGATCGGCTGTCAGGCGCAGGAGATTCTCCTCGGCCCGGCCTGTCTGCGAAACCGCAACGCCGAGCACCTCGCCAGGCTTGCGGCCAGCGGCGATGATCTGCCGCCAGACTGGGCGCAGCTGAGTGCTATCGAACGAGAGGATGCGCAGCGCGGCGCCCTGCTCGATCCGGGCGAAGGCCTCCTCCGCGCTCAGCAGGCCCTGGTCGGTGAGGATTCTCGTCTCGCCTGCCACGCAGGTCATGCCCCCTCTGGCCGTGAGGATGGCCTCGGCGGCGACCATGCCGTGAAAGTCCTCGGGGGCGGTCTCGACGCGGATGAGGATCACCTTCTCGCCGGTGGCGGCGAGCTGCTCGGCCTCGTCGGGGTCGAAGACCGCCTTGCCGCTGGCGGCGCCGGGCGAGGCGGGCAGGCCGGTGGTGAGCACAGTGGCCGTCGTGCGCGCCTTGGGGTCGATCATCGGGTGGAGCAGCTGATCAAGCGCGGCCGGGTCGACGCGCAGCACAGCGGCGGCCTTGTCGATCACGCCCTCGCGCACCAGGTCCACGGCGATCTTCACGGCGGCGGCGCCGGTGCGCTTGCCAGAGCGGGTCTGGAGCATCCAGAGCTTACCGCGCTCGATCGTGAACTCAATGTCCTGGACATCCTTGTAGTGCGCTTCGAGCTGCTTGGCGATCGAGGCAAACTGCTGGTAGACCTCGGGCATGCTCTCCTGGAGCTTGGCGATCGGCAGGGGGGTGCGCACGCCGGCCACCACGTCCTCGCCCTGGGCGTTGACGAGATACTCGCCGAAGATCTCGGGGCTGCCGGTGCTGGGGTTGCGGGTGAAGGCCACGCCGGTGGCCGAGTCGCCGCCCATGTTGCCGAAGACCATGGCCTGCACATTCACGCCGGTGCCGAGCTTGCTGTCGATCTTGTTGAGGCGGCGGTAGTCGATGGCGCGGCGGCCGTTCCAGGAGCGGAACACGGCAGCGATGGACTCGCGCAGCTGCTCATTAGGATCCTCGGGGAAATCGAGGCCCGTGTCCTGCTTGATGATCGCCTTGAACTCCTCGGCGATCGAGAGCAGCTCATCGGCAGAGAGGTCGGTGTCCAGGCGCTGGCCGTGGCCCTTGCGCTCATCCATCACATGCTCAAGGCGCTCGCCGTCTACGCCGAGGACGATCTTGCCGAAGAGCTGAATGAAGCGGCGGTAGGCGTCGGCGGCGAAGCGCGGGTTCTCGGTAAGCTTGGCGAGGCCCTCGCGGGTGGCCTGATTGAGGCCGAGGTTGAGCACGGTGTCCATCATGCCGGGCATGGAGAACTTGGCGCCGGAGCGGACAGAGACAAGCAGGGGATTGGCGGGGTCGCCGAATTTTTTACCCGTCTGGCTCTCGATATCCTTCATCGCCTCAAGGGCCTGATCCCAGAGCCCATCGGGGAACTGGCGATCATTGTCGTAGTAGGCGTTGCAGGCCTCGGTGGTGATCGTAAAACCAGGCGGGACCGGCACGCCGGTGCGGGTCATCTCGGAGACGCCTGCGCCCTTGCCGCCGAGCAGATCGCGCATGGTCGCGTTGCCCTCGCGGAAGAGGTAAACCCACTGCTTGCTCATGAATTGAGCCTCCTAATGAATCGTTAAAATGCCTGGTGACTATACCGCCCCGCTTTGTAATTGTCAAAAGAGTGTGGATTGTCAAATGACGGGGCTGTCATCGTTCAGACTCTCATCAGCCAACCCAGCCAGCACCCTAGCCAGCCTGATCCTGAACCTACTGCTCTCCGACCGCCGGGAGGTGCTCACATGATCACCGAGCCCCTAGCCGCGCCTATGCGCGAGGCTCCCCTTCAGGCCGCCCTTGGCTGGCTGCGCCGCCTGCTGGCCTGGCAGGTGGAGTATACGCGGCGCACCTTCGGCGCCCTCGCCGACGACGAGTATCGCGGCCTCTACATCCCCGACGCCGAGGCCGACCTGCTGACCGCCGCCGCCCCCACCATGCCCGCCGATCTGGCCGAGCGCCGCGCCCAGCTGGCCGACGAGCGCGCCGCCATGGAGCTAGCCTGGGCCGACGCCGAGGCTGCCGGCGAGGATGTGCCGCTACGCCGCGTCGCCCGCCTGTTTAGGCTTGGCCCGTTCGAGGCCGACGTGCTGCTGCTCGCCCTGGCCCCCGAGCTCGACCTGCGCTTTGAGCGCGTCTACGCCTACATCCAGGACGACGTGACCCGCAAGCGCCCATCGGTGGATCTGGCGTTGCGGCTGCTCTGCGCCGACCCCGCCGCCCGCCTGCGCGCCCGCGCCGCCTTCGACGGCGACGCCCCGCTGCTGCGCGGCCGCCTTGTGCAGCTGGTGGAGGACGGCCAGCGCCACGCACCACTCCTCGCGCGCTACCTCAAGGCCGACGACCGCATCGTTGCCGAGCTGCTTGGCCAGCCCGCGCTCGACCCGCAGCTCGCCGCCTATATTGTCGAGACGCGGCCCACGCGCACGCTCGACAACCTGGTGCTGGCGCCCGGCCTCGCCGACAGGCTGCGCCAGGCCACGGCGGCCCACAGCGGCGGGCTGGTGCTGGCCCTCCAGGGCGGCTACGGCTCCGGGCGCCGCGCCGTGGCCGAGGCGCTCTGCGCCGAGCTGGGCGCCCCGCTGGTACATGTTGATCTGCCGCGCCTGGTGGCCAGCGAGAGCCTGGCACCCGCCGAGGCTGCCGCACGGCTTACCCGTGAGGCCGCCCTGCGCGGCGCGGGCCTGCTGCTGGCCGGGGCCGACGCCGTGCTGCACGACGAGAGCGCCGGCCCCTGGCGCGCCGCCCTGCTTGGCGCGCTCGACAGCTTTGTGGGCCTCTGCGTGCTGGCCGTCGAGCGGCCCTGGGAGGCGCGCGGGCTGCTGCGCCGCGCGGCGTTTCTGCGCTTGGAGCTGCCCGCACCCGGCTACGGCGAGCGCGAGACGATCTGGCAGCAGCGCCTGGCCGCAGCCAGCCCTGGCCCGGAGGAGCTCCAGAGCCTCGCCAGCACGTTTCGCCTGAGCGGCGGGCAGATCCGCGATGCGGCGGCCATGGCGCGCAGCCTGGCGCGCTGGCGCAGCGGCAACGGCGCCCCGCCCACCCGCCAGGAGCTGCTGGCCGCGTGCCGCGCCCAGTCCAGCGGGCGCCTCAACACCCTGGCCAACAAGATCCGCACCAGCTACAGCTGGGACGACATCGTGCTCCCCGCCGACCAGATGGCCCTGATGCAGGAGATCTGCATTCAGGTGAAGCACCGCCGCACCGTGCTGGAGCGCTGGGGCTTCGATAAGCGCCTGGCCATGGGCAAGGGCGTGAACGTGCTGTTCGCCGGGCCGAGCGGCACCGGCAAGACCATGGCCGCCGAGATCATCGGGAGCGACCTTGGGCTGGAGCTCTACAAGGTAGACCTGGCCTCAATGGTGAGCAAGTATATCGGCGAGACCGAGAAGAATCTCGAAAAGGTCTTTACGGCGGCCCGCGAGGCGAACGCCCTGCTTTTCTTCGACGAGGCCGACGCCATCTTCGGCAAGCGCTCCGAGGTGAAGGACGCCCACGACCGCTACGCCAACATCGAGGTGGGCTACCTGCTCCAGAAGATGGAGGAGTACGACGGCGTGGTGATCCTCGCCACCAACCTGCGCAAGAATCTCGACGACGCCTTTGTGCGCCGGCTCCACGTGGCGATCGACTTCCCCTTCCCCGAGGAGCCCGACCGCAAACGGATCTGGCAGGTGGTCTTCCC
>JAYUYB010000432.1:0-9698 GCA_043752655.1 Chloroflexota bacterium | reverse complement strand
AGATCTCCTGCACGCGCGGCAACCCCTGCGTGATGTCGTCCGCCGAGGCCACGCCGCCGGTGTGGAAGGTGCGCAGTGTGAGCTGCGTGCCCGGCTCGCCGATCGACTGGGCCGCGATGATCCCACAGGCCTCGCCAATATCTACCAGCTTACCTGTGGCCAGATTGCGCCCGTAGCAGAGCCGACAGATGCCGTGCTCCGCCTGGCAGTTGAGCGTAGAGCGCACGTAGATCGAGCTCACACCTCGCTCAATCAGGAGCGCTGCAACCTCCTCCTCGAGCTCGGTGTTCCGGTCGGCCAGCAACTCGCCAGTCGCCTTGTCGTACACAGGCGCCGCCAGCACGCGGCCCGCCATGCGCACCGGCAGCTTCTCCATCAGCTCGCCGTCGTCGGCGGCGTGAAGCCAGTTCCCATCCTCAGTGCCGCAGTCCTCGATCGTAACGATCACGTCCTGCGCCACATCGACCAGGCGCCGCGTCAGGTAGCCCGCATCCGCTGTGCGCAGCGCGGTGTCGGCCAGACCCTTACGCCCGCCGTGGGTCGAGACGAAGTAGTCGAGCACCGAGAGCCCCTCGCGGAAGTTCGCCTTGATCGGCAGCTCGATGATCCGGCCCGTCGGGTCAGACATCAGGCCACGCATGCCGGCCATCTGCGAGATCTGGTTGATGTTGCCGCGGGCGCCCGAGGTAGACATCATCGCCACCGGGCCGTACTGGTTCATGTTGTCCCGCACCGCGCCGATAGTCTGCTTCGTGGCGTCCTGCCAGATCCGCACAATCTCCAGGTAGCGCTCCTCCTCGGTGATCAGGCCGCGGCGGAACTGCTTCTCCACGTCGGTCACGGCCGTCTCGGCCTCCAGCACGATCTCGTACTTCTTCTCCGGCACCTCGATGTCGTTGATGCCGATCGTCATGCCGCCGAGTGTCGCGTACTTGAAGCCCAGGGCCTTGATCATGTCGGCCTGTTGCGCCGTCTTCTCCGAGCCGAAGATGCGCGCCAGCTCCTGCTGCGACTTGTTGCCATGCACCACCCGAATCTCCTCGAGCTCCTCCTCGGTGATGTTCTTCAGGTTGGTGTAATACTTGTAGCTGTCGGCGATGATCTCCTTCAGGCTCTTCTTGTCCACCACGCGGTTGCGGTAGCGCAGCGGCTCCAGCAGCTGCGTGTTCATCAGCACACGCCCAATCGTGGTCTCGATCATCATGCGCGGCGTGCCGTCCTCGGCCGGCGCCAGCACCCGCGTGTTGTGCGCGCGGTCATTCTTTCCGTCTGGCGTGCCCGCCATGCGGATCCAGATCGGCGCCTGGATGTTCACCAGGTCGCGATCAAAGGCCAGCATCGCCTCGTCCACGTTGGCGAACTTCTTGCCGCTCCCCTTGGCTCCATCGCGCACCATCGAGATGTAGTAGCAGCCCAGCACGATGTCCTGCGAGGGCGTGATGATCGGGTCGCCGTGGGCCGGGCTCAGCAGGTTGTACTTGCTCAGCATACGCGAGCGGGCTTCGTCCTGCGCCTTGCGTGAGAGCGGCACATGCACCGCCATCTGGTCGCCGTCGAAGTCGGCGTTGAAGGCCGCGCAGACCAGCGGGTGCAGCTGGATGGCCGACCCCTCGATTAGCTTCGCCTCGAAGGCCTGGATCGAGAGTCGGTGCAGCGAGGGCGCGCGGTTCAGCAGCACGAGGTAGTCTTTAATGACCTCCTCCAGCACGTCCCAGACCTCGGGCCGCACGCGCTCCACAATCCGCTTGGCGCTCTTGATGTTGTGCGCAAAGCCCTTCTCCACCAGCCGCCGCATCACGAAGGGCTTGAACAGCTCCAGCGCCATCTTCTTCGGCAGGCCGCACTGGTGCAGCTGAAGATTCGGGCCCACCACGATCACCGAGCGGCCCGAGTAGTCCACGCGCTTGCCGAGCAGGTTCTGGCGGAAGCGCCCCTGCTTGCCCTTGAGCATGTCGCTCAGGCTCTTCAGCCGATGCTTGCCCTTGCCGCTTACCGCCCGCCCACGCCGTCCGTTGTCGATCAGCGCGTCCACGGCCTCCTGAAGCATGCGCTTCTCGTTGCGCACGATGATCTCGGGCGCGTTCAGCTCCATCAGGCGCTTGAGCCGGTTGTTGCGGTTGATCACGCGCCGGTACAGATCGTTCAGGTCGCTCGTGGCGAAGCGCCCGCCGTCCAGCTGCACCATCGGGCGCAGGTCGGGCGGGATCACCGGCAGCACCGTGAGGATCATCCACTCTGGCTTGTTGCCGCTCTTGCGGAAGGCCTCCACCACGCGCAGGCGCTTGGTGGCCTTCTTGCGCCGCTGGCCCTGCGTGGTCTGCACCTCCGCCTGGAGCTCCTCGGACAGCTTGCCCAGATGCACCGTGCGCTCGATCAGCTCGCGCACCGCGCCCGCGCCCATGTCGGCGCGGAACACGCCCGGCGCCACGTCGCGCAGCTGGCGGTACTCCATCTCGGAGAGAATACGACAGACCTTCAGGCTCTCCAGCAGGTCGAGCTTCTCTTTCTCTTCGCGCACCAGCCCATCCTGCTCGCGCTGCAGCCGCTCCTGGAGCTTCTCACGCTCCTGCGTAATCTCCAGCTCCTTGCGCTCGCGCTCGGCCCCGGTTAGCAGCTCGGCGTCCGCCATGTCGCGCTGGCGGCGGGCCTCCATCGTGTCGAGCTCCTGGTCCACCAGCTCGTCTAGCTGGTCGAGCACGCGCTCGCTGATGACCTCGCCCTCCTCCACGATGTTCGTGCCGTGAAAGGCGACGTCCTCCTCGGAGGTCTCGCCGTTCAGCTCCTCCAGGCGCTCGCGCAGCTTCTCGGCCTCGCCCGCGATCTCGTCGCGCAAGCGCTTGTAGTCCTCCTCGATGCGCTGCTGCGTGCTTACCTGCGCCGTCTCCATGCCGCCAAGATCCTGCGTGAGCATCGTCGAAAGCTCGATGCGCTTCTCCTCGGCCTGGCGCTGCACCTTCTCGCGCTTCTCGCCGAAGTCCTGCTGCAGCGTCTCACGCGTGTACTGGCGCATCTCCTCCTTCACCTCGACGATCACGTACGAGGCGAAGTAGAGCACACGCTCCAGGTTGCGCGGCGAGATGTCGAGCATCAGGCCCAGTCGGCTCGGCGTGCCCTTCACGAACCAGATGTGGCTTACCGGCGAGGCCAGATTAATATGCCCCATCCGATCGCGGCGCACCTTCGCACGCGTGACTTCTACGCCACACTTATCGCAGACAACGCCTTTGTAGCGCACGCGCTTGTATTTGCCACAATAGCACTCCCAATCTTTCGTAGGGCCAAATATTCGCTCGCAGAACAATCCATCGCGTTCAGGTTTGAGGGTTCGATAGTTGATGGTTTCGGGTTTTGTTACCTCGCCGTGCGACCACGTCCGAATATCCTCCGGCGAGGCGAGGCTAATGCGGATCGCGTTGAAGTCGTTAATCTCAAGCATTGGGCCATGCTCCTTACAAAGGATGATGTGGAGGGACGATCCCTCCACACCTTCCCAACCCTAAGTGCAACCGGGAAACGACAGCTACCGCCGCCCCGGCGGAATAGCTAGAACTCGCCGCGCTCCATGCCGCTGAGGTTGATGCCATCGAGGGCGGCCATGTCGCCGTCAACGTCGTCGGAGAGCTCCACTGGTCGCTCGTCCTCACTGAGCACCTCGACGCTGAGGCCAAGGCTTTGCAGCTCCTTGATCAGCACCTTGAAGCTCTCGGGCACGCCTGCCTCCTGGATCGGCTCGCCCTTGACGATCGCCTCGTAGGTCTTCACGCGGCCGACCACGTCGTCGGACTTCACGGTGAGCATCTCCTGGAGGATGTAGGCGGCGCCGTAGGCCTCCAGTGCCCATACCTCCATCTCGCCGAAGCGCTGGCCGCCAAACTGGGCCTTGCCACCGAGCGGCTGCTGCGTCACAAGGCTGTAGGGGCCGGTGGAGCGGGCGTGGATCTTGTCCTCGACCAAGTGGGCGAGCTTGAGCATGTAGGCGTAGCCGACCGTCACCGGGTGGTCGAAGTTCTCGCCGGTGCGCCCGTCATAGAGCGTCACCTTGCCGTCGTGGGGCAGCCCAGCTTTCACCAGGTGCTCCTTGATCTGCTCCTCGCTGGCGCCATCGAAGACAGGGGTGGCGATGCGGAAGCCGAGCCGGGCGGCGGCCCAGCCGAGGTGGGTCTCCAGGATCTGGCCGATGTTCATACGCGAGGGCACGCCGATCGGGTTGAGGATGATGTCCACGGGGCGGCCATCGGGCAAGTAGGGCATGTCCTCGATCGGCAGGACGCGGCTGACCACGCCCTTATTGCCGTGGCGACCGGCCATCTTGTCGCCGGCGCTGATCTTGCGCTTCTGGCAGAGCAGCACGCGCACCGTCTGGTTCACGCCCACCGGCAGCTCAGCGCCGTCGTTGCGCGAGAACACCTTGACATCGATCACCTTGCCGCGCACGCCGTTGGGCACGCGCAGCGAGCTATCCTTCACCTCGCGGGCCTTCTCGCCGAAGATCGCGCGCAGCAGGCGCTCCTCGGCCGTCAGGTCCGTCTCGCCCTTCGGCGTGATCTTACCCACGAGGATGTCGTTCGGCTGCACCTCAGCGCCCACATAGATGATGCCGCGCTCGTCGAGGTTGCGCAGGCTATCCTGGCCAACATTCGGGATGTCGCGCGTGATCTCCTCGGGGCCGAGCTTGGTATCGCGGGCCTCCACCTCGTACTTCTCGATATGGATCGAGGTGAAGATATCCTCGCGCACCAGGCGCTCGCTCACTAGGATAGCGTCCTCAAAGTTACCGCCCTCCCAGGGCATGTAGGCCACGAGGATATTCTGGCCGAGCGCGAGCTCGCCGTTATCGGTGCTGGAGCTGTCGGCGATCACATCGCCTGTCTTCACACGCTGGCCGCGCAGCACTGCGGGGCGCTGATTGATGCAGGTATCCTGGTTGGAGCGCATAAACTTGCGCAGGCGATACTCGTGCTCATTGCCGTCATCCTCCTCGACCACGATGCGGTCGCCCGTGGAGCTGAGCACCACACCGGGCTTCTTGGCGACCACCACCTGGCCCGAGTCGCGGGCGGCGCGGAACTCCATGCCCGTGCCGACGATCGGCGCATCGGGCCGGAGCAGTGGCACGGCTTGGCGCTGCATGTTCGAGCCCATCAGCGCGCGGTTGGCGTCATCGTGCTCCAGGAAGGGGATCAGCGCGGTGCTCACGCTCACCACCTGCTTGGGCGACACATCCATATAATCGATGCGGTCTACCCGCTCCTGCACAAACTTCTCGGCGAAGCGGCAGGAGGCCGAGCTCTCCACAAAGCGGTTGTGGTCGTCGATCGGCGCGTTGGCCTGGGCGACAATGAAGCGATCCTCCTCGTCGGCGGAGAGATACTCCGTCTCCTGGGAGACCACAGGCTGCAGGCGGATCGTCTTGAGCGGCAGCTCGACGATCTGCTCGGCAAGGGCACGGTTGATCTCGGTGCCGGCGGTGGCAATCAGAGCGCCGCTGTCGGGGTTGGTAATATCCTCCCGCAGAATCTGGCCGCGCAGCAGGCCGATGGCGATGCGCTTGGCGGTCGGCTCGTCGACGCGGCTGCCCTTAACGGCGATCAGATCGCCGGTGCGCAGGTCCCGCACATCGCGCAGCAGCAGGCCGCGCTCCTTCCAGACGGGGGCGTTCTCGACGGCGTTGTACACCTTGCGGTAAGGCGTCTCCAGGAAGCCCATCTCGTTAACCCGCGAGAAGGTAGACATCGTGCCGATCAGACCGATGTTGGGACCCTCGGGCGTCTCCACCGGGCAGATCCGGCCATAGTGGCTATGGTGAACGTCGCGCACCTCGAAGCCGGCGCGGTCGCGGGAGAGGCCGCCGGGGCCGAGGGCCGAGAGGCGGCGCTTGTTGGTGAGCTCGGCCAGCGGGTTGGTCTGATCCATGAACTGGCTAAGCTGCGAGCCGCCGAAGAACTCACGCATGGCGGCCACAACAGGGCGGATGTTGATCAGGCCGTTTGGCGTAGCGCCGTCGGGGTCCTGAAGCGACATGCGCTCCTTGACCACACGCTCGAGTCGGAGCAGGCCAACCCGGAACTGCTGCTGGATCAGCTCGCCAACTGTTCGAACGCGACGGTTGCCGAGGTGGTCGATGTCGTCGGGGCGACCGTGGCCGTTATTGAGCGAGATCAGCTGCTCGACGATCTTGAAGATATCGCGGGGAAGCAGCACGCGCACGTGCATACCGGGGGCGTTGCTCGTGCCGTCGCGGCGCAGCTCACGCTCCCAGAGGTTCTTATTCAGCTTGTAGCGTCCGACCTTGGCAAGGTCGTAGCGGCGCGGGTTGAAGAGCAGCGACTCGAGCAGCGAGCGCGCGTTCTCGAGCGTGGGCGGGTCGCCCGGGCGCAGACGCTTGTAGAGCTCCATCAGCGCCTCTTTGGCGTTGTGGGCCGGGTCCTTATCGAGCGTGGCCTGGGTGTAAGGGTGCTCGGGGACAATATCGATGGCGCGCAGCAGATCCAGTACATGCTCGTTATGGCCGTGCTGGTCGAGCTCGTTATCGGGCGCCCAGCGGCCATTGCCGTCGTCGTCGGCCTGCCAGGCCAGGATAGCGCGCAGCAGGATTGTGACCGGGATCTTACGCTTGCGATCAACCTTGACGCTGAGCACATCGCGCTTGTTGGTTTCGAACTCGAGCCAGGCGCCGCGGTTCGGGATCAGCTTGGCGGAGTGGAGCGCACGACCGCTGGTAGGATCCTTATCGTCCTTGAAGTAGACGCCGGGGGAGCGAATCAGCTGCGAGACCACGACGCGCTCGGCGCCGTTATAGATAAAGGTACCGTTATCCGTCATCACCGGGAAATCGCCGAGGAAAATCTCGGACTCCTTGATCTCGCCGGTGGAGAGGATGCGTAGCTCAACGCTCACGCGCAGGGGTGCGGCGTAGGTAAGATCGCGCTCGCGACACTGGAACTCATCGAAGCGCGGCTCGCCGAACTGATACTCCTTGAAGTGCAGTTCCAGGTTCTTGCCGGTAAAGTCGGTGATCGGCGAGATCTCCTCGAAGAGCTCACGTAGGCCCTCGCGGCGAAACCACTCAAAGCTATTCACCTGCGTCTCGATCAGGCGCGGCACCTCGATCGCATCGGTGATCTGGGCGAACGAGCGGCGCTCGATACGGCGGGTGTGCCGCCCATCCTCACCACGGTCAATCGGGGCGATCAGCGGCTGGAGCACCACGGACTCGATCAACGGGGGCATACGCATCCTCTCCTCAGTCGTCGCGTAGCCTGGGACTGAAGCCCCAGGCGGCTGACAAGGTCCAGCTTCGACGCTGCGTGCTGGCTTCGACACGTGGGAAACAGAAAGCGCCGGCCCAAGACTGCGACCCAACACGGGGCGGCCTCAGAGCTGGCGGAACGGGTGGGGGCGGGGCTGTACGCGCAAAAAAGCGCCGATGGCGCTGGGCGACCAATGCATAGGCCAGGCAGACTGAACGCGACGAACGCCGCCGGCATACCTTTTTGTGTGACCTTACGCGACAGCTTAACGGCGAACAAGGATAATAACACCTTTTGTACGCTCTGTCAAGCCCCGCCGCACACCATAAAAAACCAACGGGCAATGCCACCCGCTGAGATAGTATAGCACAGCTTACGCGGATGTGCCGCAAGCCATACAAGCAAGCTGCGAATTCTGCGCAAGTCGTTGACATTCGGGTAGCTTGCACCTAAAATGCTCTAAGGCTAAAATATTAAGCTCAAGAATAGTTTGAGTATCAGGCAGGTACTACGTAACAGCAGCTACCCCGACGGTCAGCTGGAAGCGGAGGCGAGCATGACGGTTCAAGATGTGCGGCCCGAGTACATCGGAGTGATCGACGATGTGATCCGGCAGATCACTTGGCAGAGCCACAAACAGCTGCTCCAGACCTTGAGCCGCCCCGAGATTAGCCTGACGATGCCGCAGATGGTAACGCTCTTTGCCATCCGCAACGCGGGCACCTGCCGTATGAGCGAGCTCGCCGAGGTGACGCAGCAGTCGGCAGGGACACTTACCGGCATCGTTGATCGCTTGATCGACGACAACCTGGTGGGCCGTGTGCGCGACGTGGAGGACCGGCGCGTGGTACAGGTTACGCTCACAGCCAAGGGCGAGGAGCGTCTGGCGCGGGTTGAGCAAGCGCGCCGCGAGGATATGGAGCGCATGCTCCAGCGCTTCAGCCACGAGCAGCTGATCGATCTAGAGGGCCTGCTGCGCCTGTTCCTCGGCGGCGTCCACGAGCTGCTCAGCGGCGAGGGCGCCCCGCTCGCCCATGCGGCCCCTGCACACAGCGCGTACCCACCGCTGCATCGCGCCTGACATTCCAGCAAGGCCGCCCACGAGGGGCGCCCCGACGAGCAAGGGCGCCCACGAGGGGCGCCCCGACAACACATTTTATCTTGCGACATCATCCGTGGCGCGTCTCTAGTCTGGTATACTAGAGAAGTGGCATTCTGGCGCCAAGTATGAGCCTTGCTGCTCAGCACTCAGCACTCAGCACTCAGTACTTACCATGTGCGTCCTGATCACGGGATCGAGCGGGGAGCGTGGGGCATGACCGAGCGCCAGCAGATGCGCCGGCGCGAGCGCCGACCCCGCGAGGCCAGCGCCGAGGCCGTGCGCCACAACGGATCGGCGAGCGCGCCTGCGGACCAGGTGACGAGCCTGCTTAAGCTCTCGTCGTACCTCGTCTCTGTGCTCGACCCGCAAGAGATCCTGGCGAACCTGCTCTCGCGGCTTGTCGAGGCGCTGCCCTCGGTGCATGCCGGCATCCTCTGGCTCGACCATAACGGTCGTCTGCGCCCCAGCGCCACTGTTGGGCTGCCCCTAGAGCCTGCCACGGCCCAGCTGCTTCTGGCCACACAGCTGCGCACCGGCGAGGGCCTGGCGGGCCTGGCACTCCAGCGGGCCGAGCCCCAGATCGTAGAGACGCCGCTCGGCTACCGCGACACCGCCGAGCAGATCGGCGCCCTCAACCTGCCGCTTTTTCAGCAACTCTCCGAGCAGCTACCGCGCCGGCTTACGGCGGCGGCGGTGCCGCTGCGCGTGGGCGCCGAGATGGTGGGCGTGATCGAGCTGCTGAACTTGGGCGAGCAGCCCGCGGCACCAGGGTGGCGCCCGCTGGAGCAGGCCGACATCCCTGTGCTCCAGACCTTCGCGAATCTCGCCGCCTCGGCGCTGAAGAACGCCAAGCTCTACGACGAGGCCCAGCGCAGTGGGCGGCGCCTCAAAGCCTTCGACGCTGTGGTGACAGCCATCCAGACCGCAGCGGATCTGCCCGATCTTGTGCGCAGCGTGCTGGATGTGGTGCTTGGCCTGGTACCCGACAGCTGTGGCGCGCTGCTGCTGCGCGATCCCGCCCAGGATCGGCTCGACCTCGCGGCCCAGCAGGGGCTCCCGCCTGGCGGCAGCGAACTGCTACGCCAGATCGCTGTAACCGGCTCGCCGTGCGAGGAGGTTGTCCACTTTGGGCAGCCTATGCAGCGCCCGCTGTTAGAGGAGCGCGGCGAGGGCCCATTTCTAGCGGCCGGGCTAGTGAGCTGCGCCTACTTCCCGCTGCTGGCGGGCGGCACGGTGGCCGGCGTGCTGGCCCTGTTTGGCGACGAGACGCTGACCCAGCGCGCCGACAAAGACATGCTTATGCCGATCTGCAACCAGGTCGGCTTCGCCATCGCCAACGTGCGCCT
>JAYUYB010000431.1:0-4047 GCA_043752655.1 Chloroflexota bacterium | reverse complement strand
GCCGTGATCTGCTGCGTCGCTGGCCCGTGGCGGGCGCTGGGCTGCTGGCCGGTGGGCTTGCGCTGGTGGGGCTGCCACCGCTCAATGGCGCGATGAGCCATCTGCTGATCTATCAGGCCGCCGCAGGGCGCGGTTGGATCGAGCTGCTGCCGCTGCTGGCGGGCACGCTGCTGGCGGGGCTGGGGCTGGCGCGGGTGGCTGCGGCGCGTCTGCTTGGCCCCGGCGAGGAGGCTGCCACCGCCGCCAACCCGCTTATGCTTGGCGAGACAGAGCTCGACCGGCCGGCGCGGCGCCGCCTGGAGCCCGAGCCGCGCAGCACCGCCGTCCTGACCATGCTGCTCATGGGCATCTGCCTGGCGATCGGGCTCTACCCGCAGCCGATTCTGGCGACGATCGACGAGGCAATCCGGGGGCTGGCGTTCATTCGGGCGCTGTAGCGATCGTTGAGTGTAACAGGTTAGGGCGCCCACAAGGGGCGCCTCTACAGATGGTGTAAATCTTTTGCCGCTTTTGATCTCCGCGCTGATCTACCCTGGGCTGCTCACGGCACTGGTCGCCGGGGCGCTCTTCGGGCTGCTCGCGGAGCGCCAACGTGGGCTGCCGCCCCTGGGCGCCGCGCGCACCCGTGAGGGGCTGGCGGCGCTGGCGAGCACGCTCCTGGCGGGGCTGGCCCTGGCGGCCATGCCCTGGCCGCTGCACCCGGCGGGCGTAGGCGCCGCATGGCTCTGGGCCTGGGCCGGGTTCGAGCTAGCTTTTTTGCTGCCGCTGCTGCCGCCGCTCGCGGCGGGGGCGCCCGCTGTGGCTCGCGCGGCCATCAGGGAGGCGCAGCTTGGCGCCATGGCCCGCGCCATGCTCTGGGCGGCGCTCGCCGCGGCCCTGCCGATCCATGGCGACTGGCGGCCCGCCACGGCGCCCGCGCATCTGCTGGCCCTCGGCGCTGCACTACTCGCCCTGCCCGCCGCGATCGGCTGGGGGCCGTTTGGCAGCGAGGAGAGCATCACGCCCGGCGGCACCCAGGCGGGCCTGCCCGCCGCCACGCGCGCGCTCGACAGCTGGGCGCGCGATGTGCGGGCCGGTGCCCTGATCGCCGCCGCGCTAGTGGCCTTGCTTCCAACCAGCGTCGGCCCGTCATGGCTTGGGCTGGCGATGCTCGGGGCCGGCTTTGTGGCGGCAAGTGTAGCGCTGCGGCAGCTCACGGGGCGGCTCCCGCGCCTTACCCTGCCAGCCGCGCTGCGCTTTTGTGCCGTCTGGGCCTTGCCGCTTGCGGCCCTAGCCACGGTGGCGCTGGCGCTCTCCGAGCGCTAAGACAAGGTGCAGATTGCAGATTGCAGATTCAGATTGCAGATTGCAGATTGAGCGCAGTCGGCTGCGCTAGAGCGGCCCTGTGCCCTGTACCCTGTACCCTGTACCCTGTGCCCTGTACCCTTCTAAGGAAACCCCGTGACCGACGTTATCGAGATCTCAGAGCTACATAAAAACTACAGCGAGCTTCAGGTGCTCCAGGGCCTAAGCCTGCGTGTGGCGGCCGGCGAGGTCTACGGCCTGCTTGGCCCAAACGGCGTCGGCAAATCCACGCTGATCCACCTGATGCTCGGCTTTCTGCGCCCAAGCCGCGGCCGGCTGCGGATCTTTGGCGACAGTAACCTGGAGCGGGTGCGCCCGCGTGTGGGCTACATCCCCGAGCGCCAGCGTTACCACACCCGCTACACGCCCCGCGAGTATCTGCGCTTCCTGGGCAGCTTCAGCGGCCTCGCAGGCGCTGATCTGAATGAGCGGGTGGAGCGCGAGCTTACCACCGTGGGCCTGCACGATGCGGCCGAGCGCAACCTCGGCACCTTCTCCAAGGGCATGCTCCAGCGCCTCGGCGTTGCCCAGGCGCTGCTCACCGACCCCGACCTGCTGCTGATCGATGAGCCCACCAGCGGGCTCGACCCGGCGGGGCAGCGTGAGGTGATCGAGCTGCTTGCTGCCGTGCGCGATCGCGGCCACACGGTCTTTCTCTGCACGCACTATCTGCACGAGGTGGAGCTGCTCTGCGACCGCGTGGGCGTGCTGGCGGGCGGGCGGATCACGACCGAGGCCCAGGTGGCCGACCTGCGCGACGTGGCTGGCAGCGTGCGCGTTCAGGTGGGCGCCCTGAGCCTGGAGCAGCGCCGCCATATTGAGGCATTGGGGGTTGGTGTGCGTGCCGACGCGCAGAGCGTGCGGATCAACCCGAACACGCCCGCGCTCCAGGCCGCCGTGCTGCGCGCGCTGCTCGACGCCGGCGTCGCGATCCTTGCGCTTGAGCCGCTGGAGAGCCCGCTTGAACGGCTCTATCTTCAGGCGATCAGTGGCAAGCTGGCCGTGGCGGAGCCGACGGTGCTACCGCCCGCCGCCTGGGCCGCACCCTTCAAGAGCGCGCCCGCTGCCGCCACGTCGTCCACCGACGCCCCCAGCGATGGCGACACCCTGCTGAACGAGCTGCTTGGCCGCACCGACGATCAGGAGGCCGGCCGTCGGCGCCAGGACGCCGAGTAGCCTCGCCCGCCGCCCACACGGATACTATATGATGCGCCTGCTACGTTTCACCGGATTCACGCTGCTGGAGTACCTGCGCTCAGGGCGGGTGGCGATCGAGATCATCGCCGTGATGGCCACCTACTTTGTCTTTCTGCGCAGGCCGATGGACGCCGAGTACTTCTTTAGCGTGGCCGGCATCTTCACGCCTGTGCTCACGCTCTACACGATGGCTGCGTTTATCGGGCTCGGCGACCGGCCGCAGGGTTACGTGCTGCTCTCACGCGGGGTGGGGCGAGCGACCTTCCTGCTTGGCATTTTCCTCGCCGCCTGCACGATCGTTGCTGGCGCCTACGGCCTGCTCTGCCTCACCGTGGCGCTGTTAAATCGGCCCATCGACCTTGATCTGCTCGGCTGGCTGCTTGGCACATTGCCGCTGCTGCTGAACATCGGCCTGCTCGCAGCCCTAATGCTCATGCTCTCGCCGCTGGTCTTCCCCACCAGCTGGCGGCTTGTTGTGCTAGGCCTGATCGCACTGGCCTTCTCCAGCAACTTCATCGGCGGGACGCTGCTACAGGCGCTGCCCGAGACGCTGCGCTCGCTGCTGCGGGCGCTCCAGGCGCTGCTTGGCGGGCCGCTTGTGCCGGCCTTCTACGGCTTCCAGCTTGCCGTCACCCGCGACTACAGCACGCCCACGGCCTACGCCAACCTGCTCGCCCAGGCCTCGCTGCTGGTCTCCCTACTCGGTCTGGCGCTGTACGCCTTCTCGCGCCGCGATCTGATCTTTAGCAGCCAGTAGGACGGTGGACGGTGGACGGTGGACGGGGGCCAGCAGCAGTCCTCTACCGTCTACCGTCTACCGTCCTGCTTCACGGCACTGGCACAAACGCCACCGCGTCGATCCACACGCCTCGGCGGTCGTCGCCTGCGAGCGTACTGGTGCTCACCAGAGCCTCGCCAGGGGTAAGCTCGTACTCGCCCAGATCGGCCCACCAGTTGCGCTCGTCCTCCGCGTTCACGGTGGCCACGCTCTCGCCGCCGTCGTGGCGGATCAGGTAGCGCAGCTCGCGTGACTCGTCGAGGCTGTTGAGCGCGAAAGGCATATAGGCGAGCACGCGGTAGCGCCCAGCCCGTGGCAGGTTTGGGCGCCAGGCCGCCACGCTGGGCGCCCGCAGCGTGGCCAGGAGCCAGGGCCGCGCCGCGCTGCCCGCGAAGCTGCTGGCCGCGAAGCGCGAGCCGCCCCCGTAGCCGATCGCGTTGGTTTGCCACTCGGCGCTGCTCAGAAAGCCCGGCCCGCCGTCGTCCACCACCACCACGCCCGGCGGCGGCGGCCCGCAGGGCGAGGGCATGTCCTGCCAGAGCCAGACGCTCGGCTGGCCTGCGGGGCTGGCCGCCCACGGGTCGGCGACGGCGCCGCACCAGCCGTAGGGATCGACATCGCGCCCCAGGTACTGCACCTGGAAGTGAAGGTGCGCGCCGATGGCGCAGCCGCTCTCGCCGGCCACGCCCAGCTCCTGGCCGCGCTCAACCTGCTGCCCGGCCTCCACG
>JAYUYB010000430.1:0-9715 GCA_043752655.1 Chloroflexota bacterium | reverse complement strand
CGCCCTCGTCGAGCAGTGGGGCGTAGATCGTGCGCGGAGCCTGGTCGACAAAGCGTTCGCTGTGGAGCAACGCGCGGATGGTCTGTTCCTCCGCAGAGGAGTTGGAACGCGGCACCCCGAGGGCCGCGCAAGCCGCCGCTGCATCGATGCTGGGCGTTGGAATCAACAGTCTAAAATAACGTATCTGTTGTAAAGCTTATACCTTGCATGGTATTGGCGGTGATGCGATTGCCAAAGAGCACTTTGTGCAACTGCGTGTAGACACCTTGGAGCGGTTGTGAGTATTGTTCAATCACCTGCGCTCCAACATCAATAATCCATACTTCACTAATATGCCCTTGGGCGTAGCGGGGGAGTTTTTGTTCACGATCATACGCAAGCGTGGTGTCCGACATTTCGATGAGGAGGAAAATATCGTCTGGTGTCGCAAGGGCCTGGGTGTAGAAGTCATCGCGGGGATGTAAGACCGCAAGATCGGGTTGCGGTTCGCCATGCAGATCAAGCCGAACGGGATTTTGGACGCTAATAATTGCTTGGTCGCCAACTTGTTTTTCTAGTAGTTTCATGAGCTTATTAACCAGGCCAACATGCAGTGGGCCAATTGGGCTCATAACATAAATCTCCCCATTAAGCAGCTCAACCCGGTCATCTTCTGAGAGAATTCCCGTTTCGCGCATACGAGCATAATCGTCTACAGTGAACTGTTTTCGCGTCAGCGTGACGGTCATAGCGAACCCCCTCGTGCGGCGAAGCGAACGGAATGATCGCATCATACCATACGAAATCCGTCACGAGAAACGTACCCTGTGCGGCTCACACGCCTCGCAGTGGTGCTGAGCGGGGCCAGCAGCCTGTCAGCGCACCCGCCCCACTTGACGTACTCCGCCCTTACGGCATACCATGAGCGAGAGGGTTGTCCTGCTCCACCAGCTGCTACGTTAAGCGCACATCGCCATATGACGGATCGCCAGATCAGCTGCGCTACCTGTAGTCGGCGCTTTACGTGGAGCGCTGGCGAGCAGGCGTTCTACCGCGAGCGCGGCCTCCAGTCGCCCAAACGCTGCCCAGACTGCCGGGCGGCGAACCGCCAGCAGGCGCCGGGTAAAGTGGCGCCTAGCAGCGTTCCTCCACTGGCGGCGCGGCCAATTGCCCGCCGCCACACGCCGCGCCGCAGCTTCGGCGTGGCCACGGTTGTGGCGGCTGCTCTGCTCAGCGGCACTCTGCTGCTCGTCGTGCCTGCCACACCGCTGCTGGCCTGGCTGATCGGCGTGAACCTGGTGACACTGCTCAGCTACGGCTACGACAAGGCGATCGCTGGCGGCACACAGCTGCGCGTGCCTGAAGCTGTTCTGCTCGGCCTCGCCCTGATCGGCGGGTCGCCGGGCGCGTTTGTGGCGATGCTGCTCTTCCGACATAAGATCAGCAAGGCGGCGTTCCTCGCACCATTTGCGCTGATTGTGCTGCTCCAAGCCGTGCTGATCGTCGCCTTGCTCGCGCTCCGCTGATGCACGCGCTTCGGGGCGCATAAGCTGGTCTGGAAATCTGTGTCATCTGCGGATGACCCAGCCCGGCACCGCCCACCGTCCACCGCCCACCGTCCACCGTCCAAAAGCCAAGGAGGCTACACCATGCAGCCGCTGAAGGGGAAAATAGCCGTGGTCGCTGGGGCCACGCGTGGCGCGGGGCGCGGCATCGCCTGTATGCTCGGCGAGCAGGGCGCTACGGTCTACTGCACCGGGCGCAGCACGCGCGCCAAACAGGTGGCGCCGCGCAGCGCCGACGCTACGCCGTTTACGCTTGCCACGCGCCCCGAGACGATCGAGCAGACCGCCGAGCTCGTTACGGCGTATGGCGGCCAGGGCCGCTATGTGCGCGTAGACTACTCGGTTGAGGATGAGGTGCGCGCGCTGTTCGAGCAGCTGCGCGCCGAGCATGGCCGGCTCGACATCCTGATCAACGATGTGTGGGGCGGCGACGAGCTGGCGATCTGGGGCAAGCCCTTCTGGGAGCTGCCAGTCGACAGCGGCTGGCGCATGCAGGAGGTGGCGGTGCGCACGCATATCATCGCCGCGAAGTACGCCGCCCCGCTGATGCTCGCGGCCGGGGCTGGCCTGATCGTCGAGATCGGCGACGGGGATAGCACGTCCTATCGCGGCAGCCTCTACTACGATCTCGCCAAAGCGTCGGTGGCGCGGCTAGCCCTGGCGATGGCCGAGGAGCTGCGGCCCCACGGCATCACGGCGCTCTACGTGACGCCAGGCTTCTTGCGCTCCGAGGCCATGCTCGAGCACTTCGGCGTAACCGAGGCCAACTGGCGCGACGGCGCGCAGGTGGATGCGAACTTCATCGCGTCGGAGACGCCATGCTTTGTGGGGCGCGCTGTGGCCGCCCTCGCCGCCGACCCAAACGTCCACGCCAAGAGCGGCGGTATCTTCAGCTCTTGGGAGCTCTCCGACGAGTACGGCTTCAGCGACATCGACGGCAACCGGCCGCACTGGGGGCGCCACTACGCCGCCCTGAAAGCGCAGGGGCGACCATGATCGTGCTCCAGACCGAGCGGCTCACGCTGCGCCAGTTTGTGCCGGAGGATCTAGAGCTGCTGGCGCCGATCTTCGCCGACCCCGAGATGATGCGCTTCTACCCCGAGCCGTTCACGCGTGAGCGCACCCAGCGCTGGATCGACTGGTCGCTCGGGCTCTACGCCACACGCGGCCAAGGCCTCTGGGCCATGCTGCGCCGCGCCGACGGCCACATGCTCGGCGACTGCGGGCTCGTGCCTCAGAAGATCGAGGGCGTGGAACTGCTGGAGATAGGCTACCATGTGCGGCGCGACGCGTGGGGTCTCGGCTACGCAACGGAGGCCGCCCTGGCCTGCCGCGACTACGCCCTCAGCCAGCTGGGCGCCGCGCAGGTCTGCTCGATTGTAGACCCTGAGAATCACGCCTCGCGCCGGGTGGCCGGGCGGGTCCACCAGCGCGTGCGGCTGTTCCTGTGGGAGAGAAACCAGCGCGAGATGTGCCTATATTGCTCGGATCGACCTGTCGATTCCAACGGGGCTCGTGCGTCGGAAGAGTAAGCCGGGTGGAGCGACCGCCCGCGCGCCAGCAAGGAGCAGCGAGATGCGCTACATGATCTTGATCTACGGCAACGAGGCGGCGGACGCGGCCATGAGCCCTGAGCAGCAGCAGGCCCAGTTCGCGGCCCACATCGCCTACGCCCGCGAGATGGGCGAGCAGGGCGTGATGAAGGGCGGCGACCCGCTGCTGCCCACCAGCGCCGCCACCACGGTGCGCCAGCGCGACGGCAAAGTGCTCACCACGCACGGGCCCTTTGCCGAGACGGCAGAGCAGCTTGGCGGCTTCTACATCGTCGAGTGCGCTAACCTGGACGACGCCCTCGCCTGGGCCGCCAAGAACCCCTCCGCCACCACGGGCTCGATCGAGGTGCGGCCGGTGGTGGATCTGGGGTAATGAGGAGACAAGGAGACAAGGAGACAAGGAGACAAGAAGACAACGAGACAACGAGACAAGGAGACAACGAGACATCCCTCGTACTCCGCTAGGCGCTCCCGGTCTCCCGGTCTCCTTGTCTCCTTGTCTCCTTGTCTCCGAGCAAAGCGGAGCGAGCGCATGTCCCTCACCCACGAGGCCGTCGAGCGTGCCTTCCGCGCCGAGGCCGGCCAGCTGCTCGCCACATTGATCGGCTGGCTGCGCGACTTTCAGCTGGCCGAGGATGTGCTCCAGGACGCGCTCGTGGCCGCCCTGGAGCACTGGCCCGCCTCCGGCATCCCCACCCGCCCCGGCGCCTGGATGCTCACCGTGGCGCGACGCAAAGCCCTGGACAGGCTGCGCCGGGGCGATGGCGCCAGGGCGCGCGTGAGCGTGGAGGCGCTGGAGGGCACGCTCGCCGCCCCGCCCGACGACCTCGACGGCCTCGACGAGATCCCCGACGAGCGCCTGAAGCTCTTCTTCACTTGCTGCCACCCCGCTCTGCCCCTGGAGGCCCAGGTGCCGCTCACGCTGCACGCCCTCGGCGGCCTCACCACCGCCGAGATCGCCCACGCCTTCCTGGTGCCGCTGCCCACCATGGCCCAGCGTCTAGTGCGCGCCAAGCGCAAGATCCGCGACGCCGGCATCCCCTTCGTGGTGCCGCCCGCCGACCGCATCGCCGACCGGCTCGCCGCCGTGCTCCAGGTGCTCTACCTGATCTTCAGCGAGGGCTACGGCGCCGCGCAGGGCGACACGCTGATCCGCCACGATCTATGCGAGGAGGCGATTCGGCTGGCTCGCGTCACCACGGCGCTACTGGCCCGCGCGCGCGCCGAGGTGCCCGAGGCGGCGCACGCCGAGACGCTTGGCCTACTCGCGCTGCTGCTGCTGCACCACTCGCGCCGCCACGCCCGCCTCGACCAGCGCGGCGAGCTGGTGCTGCTAGAGGCCCAGGACCGCACGCTCTGGGATCGCGCCCAGATCACGACGGGCCTGGCCCTGCTGGAGCAGGCGCTGGCGCGGCGCCGCCCCGGCCCCTACCAGATTCAGGCCGCGATCAGCGCGCTCCACGTGCAGGCGCCCACGCCCGCCGCCACCGACTGGGTGCAGATCGCCGCGCTCTACGGCGAGCTGCTGCTGCACACGCGCAGCCCGGTGATCGCCCTCAATCGGGCCGTGGCGCTGGGCATGGCCTTCGGCCCCGAGCAGGGGCTTGAGACCCTGGAGCTGCTGGACGGCGAGCCCGCGCTGCGCGACTATCACCCGCTGGCCCTGGCCCGCGCCGAGCTGCTGCGCCGCCTTGGCCGCGCCGACGAGGCCCGCGCCGCCTACCTGGTTGCGCTGGAGCTCTGCCGCAACAGCGTGGAGCGCGGCGCGATCCTGCGCCGCCTGGGCGGGATGTGATTGGGGCCCGGTTGCATCGGGGATCGCGTGCGGGCGCTGCCGCCCCGCGCACCGGCGTCAGGGGGCTGCCGCCAGCCCCCTAACAACCCCCGCGTGGGGGCCTTGCGTCCCCTCCACCCCTCAACTTGATGGCCTCCAGCAACCGGGCGCGTGTCGCTGCATGCCTCGGACCGCCAGGGAGCGGGAAGCTGCTTGCGGGCGCCTACGGCGCTCTCCGGTCGGGCTGCCGGACTACCAGACCTCAGGCGGCGCAGCCGCCTTCAAAATTGCCCACGCTCGCTGGCGGTCCGAGGCATGCAGCGACACGCGCCCTCGGACGTGGCGGCTGTCGAACTTGGGCGTTGAGGGGGCGCAAGCCCCTCACGCTGGGGAGTCCAGAGGAGCCCCGGCGGCGGTCCCTTCTGGGCCGGGGTGCGGGGCGGCAGCGCCCGCGCGTGATCCCCGATGCAGAACGGGGCCGGGGGTGGCGGGGGCGGCAGCGCCCACCCGCGCGCCCCACAAACGACCCGAACTTGCTATACTAGCAAGCTATGCAACCCCTCTTCTCCCGCGCGGGCGCACAGGCCATCCTGCGCCCGCGCACGGTCGCCGAGCGCAATGTGCGCGCCGTGCTCGTAGACGGGATCGGCGTCGGCATCGCCACCGGCGTCGGCTCGTTCCTCGCGATCTTCCTGGTGCGGCTCGGCGCGTCGGGCCTGCTGATCGGCCTGCTCACCTCGCTGCCCGCCCTCACCGGCGCCCTGCTCGCGGTGCCCATCGGCCGCTTCCTGGAGCGCCAGCGCAACATCGTGCCCTGGTACTCCGGCATGCGCGTCTGGGTGCTCTGGTCCTACGCCCTGTTCGGGCTGCTGCCCTTCGTGCTCCCCCTCGCCTGGGTGCCCTGGGCCGTGATCCTGATCTGGGCCCTAGTGACGGTGCCCAGCACCTTTGTGAATGTGGCCTTCACCGTGGTGATGGGCGGCGTGGCCGGCCCCCGCCACCGCTTCGCCCTCATGAGCCTGCGCTGGTCGAGCCTCGGCGCCGTCACCGCCATCACGGTGGCCCTGGTTGGCCTGCTGCTTGATCGCGGCAAGGACAGCTTCCCGCTGAACTATCAGCTGGTCTTCATCGCCTCATTCGTCGGCGGCCTGCTGAGCTACCTCTTCTCACGCACGATCACGCTGCCAGATAACCCGCCGCTCGAGCAGGGCGCGGCGGAGCCTGCCCAGGCCGATGCGGGCCGCGTCACCCCGCGTGGCGTGGGTCGCCTGATTGGCCTGCGCCCCCTGGCCCTCGTCCATGATCTGCGGGCCGCCCCGCAGCCCTTCCGGCGCTTCGTGGCGAGCGCCTTCGTCTTTCGGGGCGGCGTCGCAATGGCCATCCCGCTGCTGCCGCTCTACTGGGCGCGCGAGGTAGGCGCCAGCGACGCCTGGATCGGCATCATCACTACGGCGAACAGCGCCGTGCTGCTGGTGGCCTACTTTATCTGGTCGGCCGCCGCGCGCAAGATCGGCGTGGGCGGCGTGCTGATCGCCACCAGCTTCGGCATGGCCTGCTACCCGATCGCCGTCGCCGCCACCAGCTCGGTCTTCATGCTCGCTGTGCTGGCAGGCATGGTCGGCTTCTTCTCCGCCGGGAACGACCTGGTGAACTTCGATCTGGTGCTCAGCAGCATCCCCGCCGAGCACCAGGCCACCTACGTGGGCCTCTACCAGACGCTCCAGAACGCGGCGCTCTTCCTGATGCCCCTGGTGGGCACGCTGCTCGCCGGCTGGATCGGCGTGGCGGGCGCACTGGTTGCCGCAGGCGTGCTGCGCCTGGTGGGCGCCGGGCTCTACCTTGCCCTCGGGATCGGCCGCAGCACGCCCGAGCAGCTCGCCCCCGATAGCGCCCAGCAGAGGAGAAACCCTTGAGCTACCCCGATCTCTTCAAGCGCGCCGCCCTGCTCTGGTGGCGCACCCGCTCGCTCTGGCCGCTCGGCGTGTTGGCCGCCCTGATGGGCACCGGCGACTACAGCGTAGGCAATTTCAACAGCGGCGTGAATCTCCCGACCAACGCTGGCGGTACGGGCGATGTGTCGCCGGAGTTCCTGGAGGCGTGGAGCCGCAACCCCGTGCTGCTGGCCCTGGTAGAGAACCCCGCGCCTTTCCTGATCGGCCTTGCAGTCGTGATCCTGCTCTGGACGCTGATCGCCTCGCTGGTAGGCCAGCTCGCCCACGGCGCCATGATCCGCGTGGCCGACGTGGCGGACCAGGGCTACCAGGCTAGCATCGGCGACGGGCTGCGGGTTGGCGCCGCGCGCCTGCTGCCTATGTTTCTGCTCAACCTGCTGCTCGCGCTGCCGGTCCTGATTATGCTTGCGGCATTCCTCGTTGTGATTGGTGCGCTGGTGGCGCAGCTTGTGGCGGCGGGCGCGGGGGCGTTTGAGACACCGGAGAGCGGCCTGCTGGCCTTTGGCGGCTTGCTTTTCTGCCTGGTGCCGCTTGTGCTGGGCATGATCGCCGTAAGCCTGGCCCTCAGCTTCTTCACGCGCATCGCCCAGCGCGCCTGCGTGCTGGAGGGCCGCGGCGCCATTGCTAGCCTCCGGCGCGCGTGGCGGCTTGTCACCCGCAACTTCGGCAACGTTTTGCTGAACTGGATCGCCCTGCTGATGCTCGGCGCCGCCTTCGGCATCGTCGCCACGCTGCCCGGCCTCGCCATCGCTATCCCTGCCGGCCTCGGCTTTCTGCGCAGCGGCGATATCCCCTGGCTCGCCCTGCTTGGCCTGCTGCTCTACGGCTTTGTGGCGAGCGTGCTGGTGGGCGGGGTGCTCAGCAGCTTCAACTCGGCGCTGTGGACTGTGCTCTTCCGCGCGTTTGTGGCCCGCGAGGCGGTCGGCCAGCAGCCTACGCCAGCGGTAGGCAGGCTCTAAAGGCGCTCCCGTAGCCCTCGCTGCTCTCCACATCGATCCGGCCGCCGTGCAGCTCCAGGATCTCGCGCGCCACGAAGAGCCCGATGCCGAGCCCGCTGATGCCAAGCTTCTCCGCGTTCTCCGCTCGATAGAAGCGGTGAAACAGCTTGCCGCGCGCCGCCTCGGGGATGCCAATCCCATCGTCGCGCACCTCCAGGTAGGCCTCGTGCCCGTGGCGCGTGAGCGTTACGTGCACCTCGCTGCCGCCGGGGCTGTACTTCACCGCGTTGTTGAGCAGGCTCTGGAGCACCTGCTCCAGGCGTAGCTCGTCGCCCTGCACACGCAGCGGCTCGTCTGGCTGCGTGTAGCTCAGCTGGTGCGCGCCGGAGCCGAGCAGCCACTCGTCGATCACGCGGCGCACCAGGGCGCCTAGATCGAGTATAATCGGCACGATGCTGAAGCGCCCCGACTGGATGCGCGAGACATCCAGCAGCGCCGTGATCATGCCGTTGAGCCGCTGGGCCTGATCGACCACAATCCCTACGGCGCGCAGGTTGCGCTCGTCGGCGTCTGCGGTGCGGCCCATCCATTTCTGGAGCAGCTGGGCGCGCCCAAGCAGCGTGGTAAGCGGCGTGCGCAGCTCGTGGGCCGTAAGCGAGAAGAAGCTGTCGCGCAGCCGCAGGGCCTCCTCAGCCACAGCGCGTGAGCGCTCCGCCGCCGCAAAAAGCCGCACTTGCTCGAAGACCGCGCAGGCGCGGCCGGCCGCATCGTCGGCCACCTGTAGATCTGCCGGGGTGTAGCGCGGAAACAGCCCCGAGCGGCTCAGAGTGAGCAGGCCGATCACGCGCTCGCCCTGGCGCAGGGGCACGCTGAGCACAGAGGCGCTGCCAAGCGCGTCGTACAGCCGCTGCTGCTCCGCGTAGCTCTGCTCGTCGCCCGTTGCGACAGGTGGCGGGCGCCGCTCGTGGATGCGCGAGACCGTATTTTCGGGCTGCCCGAGCGCGGGCGGAAAGCGCGCCGCCAGCTCGCGCGCAAAGCCCTCGTGCTCGGGGTTGGCGTGGGCCACAGCATGGAGCGGCTGCTCCGCACCCTCCCAGCACAGGTGGATCACGGCCCACTCGGCCAGGAAGGGCACCAGCTCGCGGGCTAGCGTGTTCAGGGTGGCCTGGGGCTCTAGCGCGCTGGCGGCCAGGGCAGCGCTAAACCTGGCCAGGAAATGCAGCGACTGCTCGGCGCGCCGCTGCGCGGTGATGTCGTCTACCAGCATGCCTACGCCGACGGTGCGCTTGTCGCTGGTGCGCACCGGGTAGTAGCTCACCTGCCAGGTTCTGGTCTGGCCTGGCTGCGCCGCCGTGTCGCCCACAACCTCCAGCCCGATCAGCGGCTCGCCGGTGGCGAACACGCGCTCAAAGCGCTGCACCTGCTGATCGGCGATACCTGGCACCACCTCCCAGAGCGTCCGGCCGACGTGCTGCTCCACGCTCAGCCCGTTGAACGCGGCCAGCCGCTCATTGATGCCCCGGTAGCGCAGCTCCCTGTCGACAAAGGCGAAGCCAATCGGCGCCTTGGTGATAATCGTGTCGAGCAGCGCGAGCACCTCCTCCTGCCGGCTGATCGTCGTGGCGAGCCGCCGATCCTGGGCCGCGCGGTCGGTGAGGTCGGCGATGCTGCTAATTGTACCGACGATCTGCTGCTCGATAATCAGGGGGCCAATACGGGCTCGCTGCTGCATAAAGCGAAACTCGGGGTGCTGCTGCGAGGCCTCAAACGGCAGCAGGTAACTGTGCTCGCGCTGGGCCAGCACCGCCGCCTCGCCCGCAAGCGCGCGCTGAAAGTAGGCCTCCATGCCGCGCTCGGCCAGGTCCGGGAATGCCTGTAGCAGCGGGCGACCAATCACATCTGCGGCTTGCATGCCGCTGTGCCGCTCCATCCAGTGGCACCAGCAGCGGATCAC
>JAYUYB010000429.1:0-9716 GCA_043752655.1 Chloroflexota bacterium | reverse complement strand
CCGGCTTGTCGAAGCCCGCCGCCGCCCAGCTCACCAGCAGCGGCGAGTAGCTCCAGTTCACCCCGTCGCCGTTCATCCAGCCGTAGTAGTGGATCTGGTAGTAGTCCAGGTAGCCCTGGGCGTCGAAGCGCGTGAGCGCCGCGTCGCTCCACCAGTTGCCGGTCGCGCCCGGCGCGCTCGGGCTGTTCCATTTCATCGCCGCGCTGCCCACCGTCACGGTCTGGTTGGAGTTGCGGTGGATGGCGCCCGCCACCTCGGCCACAAAGCGCTGCATATCGGCCAGGGCCACTGGCTGTGGGATGGACGCGTTGGGCGTGCCGATCTCGGTGATCGCGAACTCGGGCTCGTTGATGACCTCCCAGCCGAAGATGTTGGGGTGCGTGCCCAGGGTGTAGCTCGTGTTGGGCACAGGGTAGCGCAGCATGGGGATGACGGCGTTGTCGATGAACGACTTGCGCTTGGCGGCGTCCACCACCAGGTCGCGGTGGCCGCCAGCGTGCTCGCCCTTGGCGCTGGCGGTAGAGTCGGCCTCGAACATATCGAAGCTCCAGAGCGTAAAGACGAGCTGGAGGTTGTATTTGGCGGCGAGGCGGGCGGCGTCGGCGAGCGAGGGGAGCGTGGTGGCGTCGAAGCCGGTAACGGCGCCGCCCGAGGTGCTATTGAACTCGGGGGCGCCGCGGCCATCGGCGAAGACCCACCAGCGGACGCTGTTGACGCCCTTGGCCTGGAGCGCGGCGAACATGCGCTCGGTGGCGGCGCTGGTGTAGGTATGCTGGCCCGACTCCTCGACGGTGGCGAAGTCGGCGCCGAAGCCGCCGTCGAGCCAGGGGACATTCACGCCGGAGAGGTAGGCGCGCCCGCCGTGGATCGGCACCAGGTGCCCCTTGTTCGCCGGGCAGCTCGCTGCGGCGCTGGCAGAACTGTTGAGACCCAGATGCGGCGAAAGCGTGAGGCTCAGGGTGAGGGCGATGACGCTGACAGCCCCAACGGCGGCTTGGCGCAGCGTGGTAAGACGTACGGGCATTAAATCTCCCCTTAACTATTTTTACTCATCCTTGTGCCTAATCTATATACCTTAGTTAAGGAGTTTTAACCAATAGGCTACTAGTCCCAGCCTGGAGGCCAATGCAGCGCCAACGGTCACGGGAAGTACTAGGAGCTATGGGCGCAAAAAACCCTCTCCCTTTTTGGGGGAGAGGGCCAGGCGTGGCTTGGGCCGAAAATGCTACGCGCTGTAGCGCGCCAGGTAGCTCTGGCTATCGAAGGGCTTCGGCTCGGGCAGAGCGGCAGCGGCGGCGTGGGGCTCGTGGTAGAACAGGCCCAAGGGCATATGCTCGCTCTCCAGGGCGTAGCGCATCGCGGCCGCCCGGTCGTGCGGGTCGTGGTCGGCGGGAATGTCGTAGACCTTCTCTTTATAGAGCTTGTAGGTGTCGTAGTACATCACGCAGGGGCTCATGGTGTGGATAAACGCAAAGCCTTTGTGCTCCATACCCGCCTTGATCAGGGCGGCGAGCGGCTTTGGCTGGCTGGAGAAGCCGCGCGCCACGTAGGTTGCGCCGCTGGCGATGGCGATGGCCAGTGGGTGCAGCGGGCTGGCCTGGTTGCCGCCGGGGGTGGATTTGGTGATATGGCCCATCGGGCTGGTTGGCGAGGTCTGCCCCTTGGTCAGGCCGTAGATCTCGTTGTCCATCACGATGCAGGTGATGTTCACGTCGCGGCGCAGGGCGTGGGGCAGGTGGCCGAGGCCGATGCTGAAGAAGTCGCCGTCGCCGCCCACCGCTATCACGGTAAGATCGGGGCGGGCCAGCTTCAGGCCGGTGGCCGTGGGCAAGGAGCGGCCGTGGATCGTGTGCAGGCCGTAGGACTGCAAGAAGCCTGGCAGGCGCGAGCTACAGCCGATCCCGGAGACAATCGCAAGATCCTTCGGGTCCACCTGGAGCGCGGCGAGCGCCTGCTGTATCGCGGCCAGCACAGCGAAATCGCCACAGCCTGGGCACCAGATCGGCTTGAGGTCGGTCTTGTAGTCGGCGGGCTTGCGGACGAGTTGTGTCACGGGAATGGTATTTGTGGTGGTCATACTTTATCTCCGCTGATGCTGTGATAAGGAGACAAGGAGACAAGGAGACAAGGAGACAAGGAGCGCCTAACGGCATATGAGGGGCTGTCTCCTTGTCTCCTTGTCTAAACAAGCTCCGGCGCGCCGATCCCCAGCAGCTCGTGAACCTTGCGCAGGATGTCGAGGCGCGTGAAGGGCATGCCGGTGTAGTTTGTGAGACTCTGGACGCGCACGCCGAGCTCGCCCTGCACGAGTCGTGCGAACTGGCCCTGGTAGTTCACCTCGGGCACCAGCACCATCTCCACGCTGTCGATAAACTGCTGGATCGCGTCCACCGGCAGCGGCGAGAGCATCTGCACCTGGAGCATGGCGAGCGGCAGCTGCTCCTGATCTGCGAGGAAGACGGCGCCACGGCAGGGGCCGGCGGTGGTGCCCCAGCAGAGCAGGCCGATCTTTGCGCTGTCGCTGCCGAAGTGGCGCACATACTCGTGGCTATGGCGCAGCGCCTCGTACTTACGCCAGCGCTTCTCGGTCATCTGCACGTGGGCAGCGGGCGTGTAGGCGGGGTTGCCGTACTCGTTATGCTCCAGGCCGGTGGCGGTATACTGGCCGTTGGGCGTGCCCGGCAGGGCCATCGGGGAGATGTAGCTGCCGTTCACGTGGTAGCGCTGGTACTGTTTGGGCTGAAGCTCGCCCTCGGGCTGGGTGCGCTCGATCACCGGGTACTTCGCCAGATCGAAGGGCTCGATCGTCTCGGTGCGGAACGAGAGCGAGTAGTCGGTGAGGATGATCACCGGCGACTGGTACTGCTCGGCGAGGTTGAAGCCCCAGGCGGAAAGGTGAAAGCACTCGGCCACGCTGGCGGGGGCCAGCACGATGCGCGGGCTGTCGCCGTGGCCGCCGTAGACGGCAATATTCAGGTCCGACTGCTCCATCTTGGTGGGCAGGCCGGTAGAAGGGCCGCCGCGCTGGGCGTCCACAATCACGACGGGGATCTCGGTCATGCTGGCGTAGCCGATGCCCTCGCCCATGAGTGCGAGGCCAGGGCCGGCGGTGGCCGTCATGCTCTTCTTGCCGCCGAACGAGGCGCCCACACAGGCCATAATCGAGGCGATCTCGTCCTCGGCCTGCAAGAAGCCGCCGCCAAGCTGGGGCAGGATCGGCGCCAGGCCCTCCATAATGTCTGAGGCGGGCGTGATCGGGTAGCCGGCAAAGAAGCGCACGCCCGCGTGGAGCGCACCGGCCACAAGCGCCTGGTTGCCCGTCATCGCCAGGCGATTATGCTCGCCGGCAGCCTCCATCCAGTGTGGGTCGCGCTTCTCCAGTCCTCTGGCGTAGGCCAGGCCCGCCTCCAGGGCGGCGAGGTTCGACTCGAGCAGTTCGGCCTTCTTGCCGAGCTTGACGCGCACAATGTCTTCCAGCTTGCTCAGGCCGAGGCCGAACAGGGCGGCGGCCACAGCCATGGCCACCACATTCTTGCCGCGACGGTTGCCGGCCGCCTGGGCGAGCTTGCCGATCGGTACGGGGTAGGCCACGCCGAGGAAGCTCGCGGGCGGGGCAAACTCATCCTCGTCATAGAGCAGCACGCCCCTTGGCCCCATGGCCTCGTGGTGCAGATCCCAGCCCTCCTGATTGAAGGCGAAGAGCACATCCACAGCGTCGCCCTGCGAGCGCACAGGCTCGTTCGACGCGCGCACCTGGAACATTACGGGGCCGCCTTTGATCTCGGCGGGCGTGGTGCGGAACGTGAACACATGCAGGCCCGAGCGCGCCGCCGCCTGGGCCAGCATCTCGCCTGTCGCGGTGCTCCCATCGCCGCTCTCGCCAGCGATGCGGATCACCAGATCTTCCTTCTTGATCATGCTGCCTCTTTGCAAGCTGCTTCAACCCTGAAGCTGTGCCAAATTGTTGCGCTATCCTACAGCAAATACGTACGGGTATCTTAGCACCGTGCCCCCGCCCTTACAATCCAGATCGCTCCCCTATGCCTGGTGCGATCATTGTGCATTCGCTCAACAATTTGTTTGCTGGGAGGGTAGACGGTAGAGTCCGGCACCGTCCACCGTCTACCCTGCCGCCCGACACCGTCCACCGTCCATCGTCCACCGTCTGCCCTACCTCCCCCGCAGCTGCGGGTCGAGAAAATCGCGCAGGCCATCGCCAAGCAGATTGAAGCAGGCGACCACCAGCAGGATGGCGACGGCGGGGGCGGTTGCGAGCCACCACTGGGTGGCCATATAGTTACGGCCCTCGCTGATCATTACGCCCCACTCAGGGGTGGGCGGCTGTGCGCCGAAGCCGATGAACGAGAGCCCGGCCACCGACAGAATGGCGCTCCCGAGGTCGAAGCTGGCCTGCACCAGCAGCGGCGCAAGCGAGTTCGGCAGCACGTGGCGCAGCAGGATGCGCCCCTGTGGGATGCCGAGGGCGCGCGCCGCCTGGATATACTCGCGCTCTTTGATCGTCAGCACCTGGCCGCGCACCAGGCGCGCGTACACCGGCCATGTCACCACGATGATCGCGATCAGCGCATTTTCCAGGCTAGGCCCCAGCGCCCCGGCGATCGCCATGGCCAGAATGAGCGCCGGGAAGGCGAAGAACACGTCGGTGACGCGCATCATGATCTCGTCGGCCCACCCGCCGATGTAGCCCGCCAGCAGGCCGATCAGCGTACCGATAGAGCCCGCGCCCGCCACCACGGCCAGCCCCACAAGCAGCGAGATGCGCGCCCCGTACAGCAGCCGGCTCAGGATGTCGCGACCTAGCTTGTCGGTGCCAAGCAGGTGCTCGAACGACGGCGGCTTGAGCCCTTGGGCGATGTTCTGGTCCAGCGGGTCGAAGGGGCTGATCACGGGCGCGAACAGCGCTGCCAGCAGGAACAGCAGCAGGATCACCGCACCTGCGGCCACGGCTGGCTCGCGCAGCGCACGGACAAACGCGCGTGAGCGGCGGGGCGGCGCCAGCGCTACGAGCACCGGGTCTGCGGTAGTCAGCATCGGGGGTGCCACTCTAGCCGACCCTCACGCGCGGGTCGAGCGCGTGGTAGCCGATGTCCACCAGCATGTTTACAAGGGGGTAGACGACCGCCGCCACGAGGGCCACGCCCATCACTGCGGGGAAGTCCAGGCTCACCGCCGAGGCCGTGGCGTAGCGCCCGAGCCCCGGCCACGAGAAGATCGTCTCTGTGAGCACCGCCCCGGAAAGCAGGCTGCCAAACGTGATCCCAATTGTCGTCATCACGGGGATCAGGGCGCTGCGCAGCGCGTGGCGCGTAAGCACCAGCCGCTCGCTCAGCCCCTTGGCCCGCGCGGTTCGCACGTAATCCTGCCCAAGCACATCGAGCATGGCCGAGCGCGTCATGCGCAGCAGCACCGCCGTCGAGAAGTAGCCAAGCGTAAGCGCCGGCAGCACCAGGTGCGCCAGGCTGTTGCGCAGCGCCTGCCAGTTCCCGGTGAGCAGGCTATCAACCACATACATGCCAGTGAGCTGCGTCGGCGGCTTGATCAGCGCGTCGAGCCTGCCAGGGCCGGGCAGCCAGCGCAGCCGCGAGTAAAAGATCGAGAGCGCCAGCAGGCCAAGAAAGAAGATCGGCAGCGAGCCGCCGATCAGGGCGAAGAGCCGTGCTAGCCCATCGATCCAGCCGTTGCGCTTGATCGCGGCCAGCACGCCCAGCGTAACCCCGAGCACAATTGTGATCAGCATTGCGGCCAGCGTCAGCTCGATCGTCGCCGGCAGGAAATCGCCCAGGTCGTCGGCCACAGGCCGTCGCGTGCGGATCGAGATCCCGAGGTCGCCGCGCAGCAGCCGCGACACATACGTCACGTACTGCTGCAGCGGCGGCTGGTCGAGGCCGAACTCGCGCCGGAAGGCCTCGATCTGATCCTCGCGGGCGTTCTGGCCTAGCGCCGCCACCGCCGGATCAACCGGCACGAGCTGCGAGAGGCCAAACGTGATCACGGACACGCCCGCGAGCACAAACACCAGCCCAACCAGGCGGCGCAGGATGAAGCGGATCATAGGGTGCTAGCCGATAGCCGATAGCCGATAGCTGGGAGGAGTAAGGGCGCCCCTTAGCCGGGAGGAGTAAGGGCGCCCGTTAGCCGGGAGGAGTAAGGGCGCCCCTTGTGGGCGCCCCAGGTTATGCGAATCCCGAAGAAGGCGCGCAGGATCTACTAGCTCTTCGTAATCGTCCAGAACCAGATCGAGGGCGTGCTGGCCGGCGCGTACTGAAAGCCCGCGATGTTCTTGCGCACACCGTAGGCCCGTGTGGGCTGGTACAGCATAATGTAGGGGCCCTCGTTCAGCACGCGCTCGGTGAGCGTCTTGTAGAGCTCGGCCCGCTTCGCCACGTCCTGCTCGATCGCGGCCTCCGCGCCTAGCGCAGAGATCTCCGGCGAGTCCCAGTCGTTGCGCCAGGCGAGCGACTTGGCGCCGTAGTTGGTGAAGGGCGTGACGTTGCCGTCCGGGTCGGGGAAGTCTGGGCCCCAGTTGATCATCACCATCTGGCCGCCCTGGGCGCGGTAGATGTTGAGCAGCTCCGACTGCTGGAGCTGCTTGATGTTCAGCTTCAGCCCGATCTTGTTCAGGTCGTCCTGGAGCTTGGCCGCCAGGATGCCCCACTCAAGGCCGCCGGGCGCCGGGCCTGCGGGAACCAGGATCTCGATCTCGGTGCCCTCGGCGACGCCGGCGCCTGCCAGCAGCCCCTTGGCCTTCTCGATGTCCTGGCTGAAGGGGTTCACGCCCACGTGGCCGAAGAGCCCGTCGGGGATGATCTCCTGCACGATCTTGCCGTTGCCGCCCAGCAGCGTGTTGATCTCGTCGTAGTTCACGGCGTAGCGGATGGCCTGCCGCACGTCGGCGTTGTCCAGGGGCGCCTTCTTGGCGTTCATGCCAACGTAGACAAGCAGCGTCGAGTCGGCCTTCACGACGTCGACATCGGGGTTACCTGTGAGCGCTGCCACCTGCTCGGCGCTCAGGTCCTGCACAATATCGGCGTCGCCCGTCTCGATGGCCGACTGAAGATTGGCCAGCTCGGTGGTGTTGCGCATAATCACGCGCTTGATCGCGGGCGCCGCGCCCCAGTAGTTAGGGTTCACGTCGAGCACGTTCTGGGTGCTACGCTCCCAGCTGGTGAGCACGTAGGGACCGCTGCCGGCCGAGTTGTCGTTCAGCCACGTCGAGCCGAAGTCGCTGCCGGCGTTGGCCTCCACAACGGCCTGCTCCACCACGGCGGCAACGGTGAAGCTGAGCACCGAGAGGAAAACCTGGGGGCTGGCGGTCTTCGCCAGCTTCACCTCGAAGGTCTGCGGGTCGACGGCGCGAAAGCTCTCTTTGGTGAGGCCAGCGACATCGACGAACAGAAACGCGGGCGACTTGTTAAGGTCGAACACGCGGCCCCAGGAGTAGACCACATCCTCGGCGGTGATCGGATTGCCGCTGGCGAACTTCGCGTTCTCGTCGAGCGCGAAAGTCAGCGTCCAGGCGTCGTCGCCCTCCACGATCTCCCACGACTTAGCGACCAACGGCTTGATCGTCGGGTCGCCGGGGGCGATGGTGACGAGCGTCTGGTAGATGCTGCCGACCACCTGGATGCCGCCGAACTCGTAGGCGACGGCGGGGTCGAGCGAGATCTGGTCCGAGAGGTCGCCCTGGAAGATCAGCGTCTCGGCGGCGGAGACCTCTGCGGGGGCTGGGGCGTCTGTGGCCTGGGCTGCGGGGGCGGCCGTGGGCTGGGCTGCGGGGGCTGCAGGGGCGTCTGTGGCCTGGGCGGCGGGCGGGGCCACGGGCGCGGCACCGCCGCACGCGGAGAGCAAGAGCGTGAGGGCCGTGAGCAGGGTCAGCAGCGGCAAGGCTGCAAGCTTCTTGGGCATCTAGGCTCTTTCTTTCAAGCTGCCGTTCAGGGAGATCGGATAACCGCTGATTATAGAGAGGCTACTGCACTCTGTCAAACCATGTAACGCCCAAGGCCGACGCGCCAAGCACCTGTGGGGCCAGCAATAGGCCGGAAATCGGTGTCATCTGTGGATAAAACGCCCTTCATCATTTCTTGACAATGGTAGTAGCCGGTGTTATCCTAAAACTCTTACGATAAAACGTCGCGGTCGCGGATGATCGCGGGAGGCTCAGGCGCGGTCAGGCGGTGCTCGCCGGCCGCGTTCCTGATCACTCGCGCCCTCCCGCGATTTTGTGTTGGCGTCTCCCCGCCTACAGCGCTGTCGGTCTCAGTCATAAGAGGATAGCGGCAATGGATGCATCCCCCGCCACGGCCAGTGCTGACTCTAGCGGCTCCGGCCATGCCAGCCCTAAGCTCCACCCCGTGCCCGGCAGCTCGCGCCGACAGCAGGCCGAGTCCGAGCCGCCATCCATCGTGCTACACCCTATCCTTCAGCACCCCTTCGTCGAGGCGATCTCCGAGCACCTGCGCAAGCAGGAGCAGCCCGAGGCCACGCCCGAGACGGTGCGCGCGGCCTATGTTGGCGCCTACAACAGCCCAACCTGCGAGGCGATCATCGGGGGCATGCACCAGTATCTCCCCGACGCCGATGGCGACCTTGTGCGCCGCGCCTACGCGCTGTCCACGATCGCTCACGCTGGCCAGTATCGCCAGAGCGGCGAGCCCTACATCGATCACCCCGTCGCCGTCACCAGCATCCTGCTCGAGCTACGCCTCGACGCTGAGTCGCTCGCCGCCTCGCTGCTCCACGACGTCGTAGAAGATACCGGCGTGAGCCTTGAGGTGATCAAGGGCTTCTTCGGGGCGAATGTCGCGCACCTTGTGGATGGCGTCACCAAGCTGTCGAGCCTGGAGAGCAAGAGCAAAGAGGAGCGGCAGGCGGGCTCGTATCGCAAGATGTTTATCGCCACCGCCGACGACCCGCGTGTGATTCTAATCAAGCTGGCCGACCGCCTGCATAATATGCGCACCCTCGGCGCTACGTCTCCGGCCAAGCAGAAGCGCATCGCCCGCGAGACGCTCGATATCTACGCGCCCCTGGCTCACCGCCTTGGCATGTGGCAGGTGAAGTCGGAGCTAGAGGATCTGGCGTTCAAGGCGAGCAACCCCGCGCAGTACAAAGAGATCGCCGACGGCCTCTCTATGCGCAAAGAGGCCCGCGAGCGCACGGTGCAGCGCGTGATTAGGAAGATGCGCGAGGCGCTCCAGAAAGAGGGCATCCAGGCGCAGGTCAGCGGACGCCCCAAGCATATCTACTCGATCTGGCGCAAGATGGACCGCAAGGGCGTGCCCCTGGAGCAGATCTACGACCAACTGGCCATCCGCGTGATCGTGCAGGAGCCAGACGCCGATAAGGCTAAGGGCATCTGCTACCGTATCCTCGGCCTTGTGCATAGCATCTGGACGCCCGTGCTCTCCGAGTTCGACGACTACATCGCCGTGCCCAAGGAGAGCAGCTACCAGTCGCTGCACACCACGGTGATCATCCCCGGCGGCCAGCCCTGCGAGGTGCAGATCCGCACCGAGCACATGCACCGCGTGGCCGAGCACGGGATCGCCGCCCACTGGCGCTACAAAGAGGGCTTCACCGCCCGTGCGGACCAGAACTACGAGGCCAAGATCAAGTGGCTGCGCGAGCTGATCTCCTGGCGCATCGAGCTCTCCGACGCCGAGTTCGTCGCTAGCCTCAAGCCCGAACTGGAGGAG
>JAYUYB010000428.1:0-4055 GCA_043752655.1 Chloroflexota bacterium | reverse complement strand
TAGCCCGGCAAGCGGCCCAGCGTGCTATAATCGGGGCAGCGTTCGATGCGAGTGGGGGGCGCGGCCCTCCACTTCGCTTTTTGTGAGAAATAGTATGGCCGGAAAACAGCCCCCGCCCGGCATGGTGGCGGATAATCGCAAGGCCCGCCACGACTACGACATCGAGGAGACGTTCGAGGCAGGCATCGTGCTCACCGGCAGCGAGATCAAGTCGGTGCGCAATGGCCGCGTGCAGCTGCGCGGCAGCTACGCCCGCGTCTACCGCGAGGAGGCCTACCTCTACGAGGCGCACATCTCGCCCTACGAGCAGGCGGGCACGCACTACAACCACGAGCCAACCCGGCCGCGCAAGCTGCTGCTGCACCGCCGCGAGATCAAGCGCATCGATGGCCTGATCCGCCAGAAAGGCCTGACGCTCGTGCCGCTGAAGCTCTACTTCAAAGGCCGCCGTGTCAAGCTTGAGCTCGGCGTCGCCCGTGGCAAGAAATCCTACGACAAGCGCGAGGATATCGCCAAGCGCGATGCTGATCGCACGATCGAGCGCGCCATGAAGCAGCGCAGCCGCGACTGATGACGAGCACCTCGGTTGGCTACCTGGCGGTCCTGCGCGAGAATCGCAACTTCCGCCGCCTCTGGTATGGCCAGGTGGTGAGCCAGCTCGGCGACTGGCTCGACAACATCGCGCTCTTCGCGCTGATGCTGCGGCTCACTGGCTCTGCCCAGGCCGTGGGGCTGCTCTTCCTGGCGGAGTTCCTGCCGGGCGCCATCGTCGGCCCCTTTGCCGGCGTCGTGGTGGATCGGCTGCCGCGCAAGCTGGTGCTGATCGCCAGCGACATTGGCCGCGCTGTGTTCGTGCTGCTGCTGCTGTTTGTGAACGGCCCCGAGGATCTCTGGCTGCTCTACAGCGCCGTGATCGCCAAGACGGCGCTCGCCTCGTTCTTTGAGCCCGCCCGCTCCGCGATCATTCCGAGCCTCTGCCGACGCGAGGAGCTTGTGTCCGCCAATGCCATCAGCGGCGCCACCTGGTCGGCTATGCTTGCTATCGGCGCCGCGATTGGTGGGCTGGTGGCGGGCACCCTCGGCGTGCAGGCGGCCTTCCTGCTAGATGCGGCCTCGTTCCTGCTTTCGGCGGCGCTGATCGCTACGGTGCGTGTGCCAGACGGTGGACGGTGGACGGTGGACGGTGCAACGCCCGTCGCCGCAGGCAGCGCTATCCGAGGCGGCATCACGCGGGGGCTCGCCGAGCTGCGCGAGGGCCTGCGGTATGTCTTTACGCACTACGAGCTGTTCTGGCTGACGTTTACGAAGGGGCTGTGGAGTCTTGCGGGCGGCGTGCTGCTCCTGCTCACGCTATTTGGACGCGAGCTGTTCCCGCTGGGGCGCGACGGGGCGATCAGCATTGGGCTGCTTTACGCAGCGCGCGGGATCGGCACCGGGATCGGGCCATTCCTGGCGCTGCGCATCGGCGGCGACGGCGCGCAATTTATGCGCCGCAGCATCGCCGTGGCCTTCTGGATCACCGGACTCGGCTACATACTGCTAAGCGGCGCGCCCACTCTGGCCCTCTGCGCGCTCTGCATCTTCTTCGCCCACATCGGCGGGAGCGTCCAGTGGGTCTTCAGCACCACGCTGCTCCAGGCGCGCGCCCCCGACAGGCTGCTCGGGCGCGTGTTCGCCACGGAGTACGCCGCCTTCACGCTGGCCACGGCGCTCTCGGCCTTCATCGCTGGCACCGCACGTGACGCAGGGCTCTCGCCGCGCACGCTCGCCGTTGTCTTCGGCTGTGTCTTCCTCGTCACTGGCGCGGTGATCGCGGCAGCGCTCTGGCGCGTGCGCCCAGAGCCTGCCCCCACAGACTCAGCGCCTGCCCAGCTGCATTGACGCAGCTTTAACCTTCAGGTAGAGTTAAAGTAGCCCCATCGGCCCCCGCAAGCGAGCAGAAAGGAACGGCCCATGTCTGTCGAGATCGCCGACGTCATCACGCCCGGCAACGCCCACGCCTTCACCGTTGGCGACCGCACACAGGCCAGCGGGCTGGCCGCTCTTGCGCCAGTCCATCTTGCGCTGTTCGACATCCCCACCACCGCCTCGGTGGTAACGATCAACGAAGATGGCTCGCCCCAGCTTACGCCGAACTGGGTGCATCACGATGGCACAAGCCTGTTCCTGAACTCGGTGCGCGGCCGGCTGAAGGATCGCAATATGCGCGCCCGGCCCCAGCACGTGGTGATCATGCTGGTGAACCCGCAGAACCCCTACCACTGGATCACGATCTACGGCGAGGTGACGGAGCTTGTGGACGAGAGCGACCCCGAGCGCGGCCACCTGGCCACCGAGAGCATCGACCTGCTCGGCCAGCGCTACCTCGGGACCACCCCCTACCCGCTGCGCGACCCCGCCGGCGAGATCCGGGTGCGCTACACGGTGCGGCCCACGCGCATCGTTACCTTTGGGCCGGTGGGCGGGTAGGCAGCGAGATCATCCACAGATTTCCGGCCCATTTCCGGCCCATGCCCCATGCAGAAATAGACCGGAAATCTGTGGCATCTGTGGACAGCTAGCTCGCACTACTCTTCGCCGGAGGCCCGTCTGCGCGCGCGCTCCTTGGCGGCCCGCAGGCGCTCCAGCGGGTCTTCCGACGCTGGAGCGGCTATAGAAGCTGGCGCTGTCGGTGATGCGGTTGGCGGCGGCGCCGGGGGTGGCGGGCCTGTGCCGCTATCCTCTGCGGCGGGGCGCGGGGTGGCCCTGCTGGCGTTGGCGCGCTGCTTGGCCCCGGCGAGGCGCTCCAGCGTTGGGTCGGCAGGCAGGGGCGCGGGCGCCGGGCGGCTGGCCACGCTGGCGGCCCAGCTGCGCGCGGCGCCGAAGTCGCTGCGGCGCAGCATCAGGCGGCGCGCCGCGATGTCCAGGGGCAGCAGCAGCAGCGCCAGGATCAGCAGCGGCAGCCCGATCTCCTGGGCGCGCGTCACGCCGCCCTCCACGGGCTTAAACGCGTCGCTGGCCGCGCTGATGCTGGCGCCGCTCGTGAGCGCGGACAGCTCAGCGAGCAGCGCCGGATTGGCCTGGGCGCCGCGATACTCCGAGGAGTAGGGCACCACCAGGCCTGCTGTCTCCTGGAGCACCACGCGGTCGGCGCTGGTGCCGCTGATCTGCACCAGGTACGTACCAGGCGTGGGGTTCTCGATGCGGCCCTGGTAGGCGCTCGGGCCAACCTGCGGCAGGCTCACCTCGCGGCGGGTGCCGTCGGTGCCGATCAGCGTGGCCGTCACCGCAAGGTTCTCCTGGCCCTCGCTCGTCGTCAGGCGCACCACCGTCTCGCCGCCGGAGACCGTCACCTCGGTGTTGATCTCCTGGCCGCCCTGCACGGGCAGCACCACGCCGAGCAGCTGGCTGGCGAAGCGCGGGAAGCCCTCCCAGCGCACCCAGTCGTTGGCCCACTTGCCCTTGGTGTCGCTCATGAAGGCCGCGCTGCGGCCCAGGCCGAACTGCCAGGTTGCGAGCAGCGGCTGCTCGTCGTCGGTCTGAAGCACTGTGCGGGCGCTGTCTTTGAGCGTGCTGCCGTTGAAGCCATAGAGCTGGGGCAGGCCGCCGAGGCCGGCGAGCACCGGGCTCTCGCCGATCACCACTGGGGTGAAGGGGCGCTCCACGATGTAGTTGCCCACCGTGGTGATCGTCTCCTGCACGAAGATCTGGGGCACCTCGGCCATATCGACGACGGGGTAGTAGCGCCCGCCGCCAGCTACAGACAGACGCTCCAGGTAGTCGGCTGAGCCGCCGCCTGCGGCCACCACCGTAAGTGTCACACCCTGGGCGCGCATGCGCTCGACAATGTCGATCTGATCGCCGCCGGAGCCCCAGCCGTCGGTGAGCAGGATCACATGCTTGAGGCGGGCGTCCACGCCCTGAAGCAGCTCCTCGGCCTCCTGGAGCCCGGAGCGCAGATTCGTCGATCCACGCGGCTCGACCTCGGCCATAGCCTCGACCACCTGCTCCACCGTGGCGCCCTCGGTGGGCGGCAGGCTCTGGAAGGCGCGGCTATCGAAGGTGACGATGCCGAG
>JAYUYB010000427.1:0-4056 GCA_043752655.1 Chloroflexota bacterium | reverse complement strand
TGCGCCTCTCCAACCTGATCGCCTGCGCCATGCTGTTCTGGCTGGGCTACAGCTGGGCGGCCTACTCCGGGGGGCGCCCCATCTTCACCGGCCTGCTGCTGCTGATTGTCGGCCTGGGCATGGTGGCGATCGCCATCCCTCTGGGCGGATAGGCCCACGCGCCGCGCTGGAAATCTGTGGTATCTGTGAATAAAAATGCCCGGCGAGCTGTTCTGGCGGTACAATAGGGCCATGACAACCGACAGTACAGTGCTCCAGGGCGAGGCGTCCGCCAGCGACGCGCCGCCCCTCGACACGCGGCAGGTGCGCCGACGTGTGTTTGGCCTCGCCGCGCCCGTGATCGGCGAGAATCTGCTTCAAACCATGCTCGGCATCGTGGATACGCTGCTGGTTGCGGGCCTCGGCGCCGTGGCCTTGGCCGGCGTGGGCTCGGCGCTCCAGGTCATCTACATTCTGCTGGGCGCCCTAAGCGCCCTGAGCGTGGGCGCATCGGTGGTAGTGGCCCAGGCCGTGGGCGCCCGTGATTTCGCCAAGGCCAGCCGCTTCGCTCGGCAGACCCTGATCTGGAGCGTGATCATCGCGCTGCCGCTTACGGCGATCGGGCTGCCACTTACCCCGGCCCTGATCGGCATCTTTGGACTGCCGCCCGATGTGGCCGCCGTGTCGGTGGACTACTTGAGCGTGACGATGGGCGCGATCGCGACGCTTACAGTGATGCTGCTTGTGAGCGGGGTGCTGCGCGGCGCGGGCGACTCGCGCACGCCCATGCTCGTGACGCTGCTGGCCAACGTGGTAAACGTGGCCCTAAGCTGGGCGCTGATCTACGGGCACTTCGGCCTGCCCGCGCTGGGCGCGGTGGGGAGCGCGTGGGGCACCGTGGTGGCGCGGGCCGTGGGCGCGGTCATCCTGGTGGGCGTGCTGCTGCGCGGGCGCAACGGCGTGCGCGTGTGGGGCGGCTCGTGGGTGCCGGGGCTGGCCGCTATCGGCGCGGTGCTCGCCATCGGCCTGCCCACAGCCGTCGAGGAGATGCTGGTGATCACGGCCTTCGCGGCGCTCACGCCGATTGTGGCAACGCTCGGCACCGAGCCGCTAGCCGCCCAGCGGGTGGTGATCAACATCCTCTCGCTCTCGTTTCTGCCCGGCATTGGCTTCGGCCTCGCGGCCACGGCCCTCGTGGGCCAGGCTGTGGGCGCGCGGCGGCCCGACGAGGCCCGCGCCTCGGTGAATATCGCCCTGCGCTGGGCCGTCGCGTGGATGGGCAGCCTTGGCGTGCTGTTCCTGATCTTCGCCCGCCCGCTCACCGCGCTTTTTGGCGACGATCCGGCCCTGGTAGACGCGGGCTCGGCCGCGATTATGGCCGTGGTGCTCACCCAGCCGCTCTGGGCCGTTACCTTCGTCTACGCCGGGGCCCTGCGCGGCAGCGGCGACACCCGCACGCCCCTGCTGATCACCAGCGCGATCATGTGGCTCGCCGTGACCATCGCCTTCTTCACGGTGCGCCTCATCCCGCAGCTCTGGGCTGTCTGGGCGGCCTTCCTGGTGGTTGGCCCGTTCGAGGCCTGGCTCTACTGGCGCGCCTGGCGGCGGGCAAGCCTGGGCAAGCTAGAGGCGGTTTGAGCCAATGCGCTTCTACCTCGGCTGCGCTGTCTGGGCCTACAAGGACTGGGTGGGCGAGCTCTTCCCGCCTGGTAGCAAGAGCGGCGACTTTCTGCGCCTCTATAGCCGCAGGCTCACCACGGTCGAAGGTAATACGACGTTTTACGCCGTACCCAAGCCAGAGATGGTGGCGCGCTGGGCCGCCGAGACGCCGGAGACGTTTCGCTTCTGCTTCAAGCTCCCCCGCGACATTAGCCACGTCGGCTCGCTCGTGCCGCAGCTCGATGCCACCCACGCCTTCCTGGAGCGCCTCGCCCCGCTTGGCCCGCGCCTGGGCCCCTGCTTCCTCCAGCTGCCGCCCGGCTACAGCCCCGCCCAACGTGGCGACCTGGCCCGCTGGCTGGCCGCGTGGCCGCGTGAGCACCCCGTGACGGTGGAGGTGCGCCACCCCGACTGGTACGCCGAGCCGTCGGAGTCGGCCCTGATGGAGCTGCTGGAGCTTCACGGCGCGGGCCGCGTGATTATGGATGTGCGCCCCATCCGCCAGGCGAGCCGCGGCGGCGAGCTGCTGGAGGACGCCCGCGAGCGTAAGCCCGACGTGCCGATGCACCCGCTGCGCAGCGGCGGCCTCGCCATGGTGCGCTACATCGGCCACCCCGAGCCCGCCGAGAACGACGCCTACCTCGACGAGTGGGCTACGCGCATTGCTCGCTGGCTCGCCGAGGGCACCCGCGTCTACCTGTTTATGCACTGCCCCGACGAGGCCCGCTCGCCGGCGCTCTGCCGCGCCATCCAGGCCCGCCTGGAGCAGCTTGGCGCCGTGCCGCCGCTGCCCTGGGGGCGCGACGAGCCGCCGCCCGCGCCGCCCGAGCAGCTTCGTCTGTTTTGAGCTGCGGGCGCTGCAGCCCCGCACGCCGGCGTCAGGAGGACTGCCGCCGGCCCCTCCCGACACCCTCCCGCGCCTTGCGCAGGCCGGTGCTGTCATGCCCGTGCCGGGGTCGGGGAAGCTGGGCTAGGAGCGAACCAATGCCGCTGGGCAGCCGAGCCGCCGAACCGTTTGGACCACGAACGGCGCGAAAGGCCGCGAATGGCGCGAACGTTGGGGGCTCCACAACGTGTCCACGCGCGTTGGCGGTCCGAGGCATGAAGCGACACGTGTGCGGACGCTGGCCGCCGATGCGGCCTTGGGCAGCCCGCGCAGGCGGGCTTGGCACCCTAGCCGCGGCTTCAGCCGCCAGGCACCGGGAACGCCGCCGCAGCGCCCGCACCCCACATTCAAGATTTGCACAATCGTCGCCGCCGTGGTATACTTACGCCGTTCGTGAGCATATGACCCCGTAGCTCAGTGGATTAGAGCGTTTCCCTGCGGAGGAAAAGGTCGCGCGTTCGAGTCGCGCCGGGGTCGCCACAACAGAGACCAGAGCCAATTGGCTCTGGTCTTTTTTATTGCCAGAGTGTTGTGAGCAGCGACGGGTCGAGGTTGCCGCCGCTGAGGATCACGCCCACGCGGCGACACTCCGGCGGCAGCAGCCCGCCCAGCACGGCGGCCAGCGGCACAGCGCCGGTCGGCTCCACCACAAGCTTCAGGCGCAGCAGCAGCAGGCGCAGCGCGTCGAGGGCAGCCGCATCGCTCACCACCAGCACCTGCTCTACGTGGCGCTGCATGATCGGGAAGGTGAGCACGCCGGGCGCGGTGGTGCGGATTCCGTCAGCGATAGTGGTCGGCGGGGCGATGGTGACGCGCACGCCGCGCTCCAGCGACTGGCGCGCATCGTCGGCGCCCTCGGTCTCCACGCCGAACACGCGGATCTGGGGCCGCAGGCCCTTCGCCGCCACCGCGCAGCCACCGATCAGCCCGCCGCCGCCGATCGGCAGCACCAGGGCGTCCAGCTCCGGCACCTGTTCCAGCAACTCCAGGGCAGCCGTGCCCTGGCCGGCGATGATGTGCGGGTGGTCGTAGGGTGGGACCACCGTCATCCTGCGCTCGTCGGCGATGGCCCGCGCGAATGTGTCGCGATCTACGGTGGCGCGCTCGAAGATCCGCACCTCGGCCCCGTAGCCCCTGGTGGCGGCCAGCTTCACTGGGGGCGCGTCGTCGGGCATGCAGATGATCGCGGGCACGCCGAGGAGCTGCGCCGCCAGGGCCACGCCCTGGGCATGGTTGCCGCTGCTGAAGGCCACCACGCCGCGCCGCCGCTGCGCGTCGTCCAGCCGGCTGATCGCGTTGTAGGCCCCGCGAAACTTGAAGGCGCCGCCGCGCTGAAGGTTCTCGCACTTCAGAAAGATCTCGCGCCCCGCCAGCGCGTCGAGGGTGCGGCTTGTGTGCACAGGGGTGCAATGCGCCACGCCCCGCAGCTGCTCCGCCGCCGCGCGCACATCGCCCAGGCCTATCGCCAGCTGCTCGCCCATTAGTGCTCCTTCGCTAAGAGTGCAGATTGAGTGCAGCCGGACGTGCTGCGT
>JAYUYB010000426.1:0-9742 GCA_043752655.1 Chloroflexota bacterium | reverse complement strand
TGACACACCCGCGTATTCCCCGTGTCTACAGCCACTTCACCGATAATCACGCTGCCTACAATCGCCCGCCGGACGAGACGCGCCACTATCTGACGATGGACTTCATCCGGGGCGAGGATCTGGAGCAGATCGCCGAGCGTGAGGGCAAGCTGGACGAGCGGCGTGTGCTGGAGTGGGCCGATCAGATCTGCGACGTGCTGGATTATCTGCACGACCAGGGCCTGATCTACCGCGACATGAAGCCCTCGAACGTGATGATCGAGCGCGGCGGCGGCGTGAAGGTGGTGGACTTCGGGATTGCCAAGCTGTTCAAGCCCACCGAGCGCGGCACGCAGATCGGCACGCCCGGCTACGCGCCCCCGGAGCAGTACCAGGGCCTCGCCACGCCTCAGTCGGATGTGTACGCCCTTGGCGCCACCATGCACCACTTGCTCACCGGCCTGGACCCGACCGAGCGCAAGCCGTTCGACTTCCCGCCGGTGCGCAGTGCGAACCTGGCGGTCTCGCAGCGCACCAGCGACGCGATCGCGAAGGCGGTGCAGTTCAAGCTGGATGATCGCTTCGCCGATATTGGCGAGTTCTGGGACGCGCTGATCTCTGGCCGGGTCGCCCCGGCAGGCCAGGTGCGCGTGGCGCCTGCCACACAGCGCATCCAGCAGCCAGCGGCGGCCCAAGTGGCCACGCCGCCCGTGGCGGTAAGCACACCGGCGCCTGTCGCGCCGCGCCCGCAGCCGGCCCCGACGCGCCCCGCAGCGACGCAGCCGACGCCCGCCCAGCCTGCCCCGCTGCGCCCCGCGCCGCCGAAGGTGCAGCCGCGCCAACGCGGCTTCTTCGCCACACTTGGGGCGATCATCGGCACGGTCGTGCGCTGGACGCTCACGCTGGCGCTGATGTGCGCGCTCGGCCTGGGCGTGTTTGTGTTCACGCAGCGGCCGGCCTGGGCCGAGCCCTTCGTCGGCTCGGTGCTGGGCCTGCTGCCCGAGGGTGCGCCGGGCGCGCCCACGCCCACCCCGCGCCTCACCTCGCGCCAGGTAAGCTACGACCTGGAGGTGACGGTGCCAAGCGGGGCCGACGCCGCGGCGCTGCGCCAGGCCTTCCTGGAGGCGTTTGCAGTGAGGGCCACGAGCGAGTTTGGCCCGAGCGCGCAGGTAAACACAACTACCCTTGGCTATGTCGGCGGCAGCCCGACGCAGGTCTCTGACACCAACGGCCAGGCCGTCTACACGGTTCGCATGCAGGGCTACGTGTTCGCACCGTAGCGCTGGTTCTGACCCCCAAATGGGCCTGGGCGCCCGAGCCCTTTGGAGCACGAACGGCGCAAGGGCTGCGAACCACCGCGAACCCGGCACGCCCGTGCGGATGCGTGCCGCTCACGCAGCCCTGCACGGTTTCGCGTTCGCGTCGTTCGCCGTCCTTCGTGCCCTTCGTGCTCCAAACGCCCGTTCGCGATCCAGACGGTTTGGGGTACGTCACGCACCCGTCTACACGTTCAAGGCCCCGCTTCCGCAATGCGGAAGCGGGGCCTCGTGTCTCAGGCCGACGGTCGCCTACAGCTCGATGCTAAGGCGCACGTCGCCCTCGCGGCGGTTGTAGTCGGTGGCCCGGTCGCTGCCGGGGCCGCCGCTGAACAGGTCGGCGCCGCTGCCGCCCGTCAGCGTGTCGTCGCCGCTCTCGCCGAAGAGCACATCGCCGCCGCTGCCGCCGTCGAGGCTGTCGTTGCCCTCGCCGCCGCTCAGCACGTCGCCGCCGTTGCCGCCGATCAGGCTGTCGGCGCCGCCCTGGCCGTTCACAACGTCGTCGCCGCTACCGCCGTCGGCGTTATCGTCGCCGTCCCCGGCGATGATCAGGTCGTTGCCGTTGCCGCCGCAGATCAGGTCGCCGAGGTTGCCGCCGCGCAGCACGTCGTTGCCTCCGAGGCCGAAGATCACGTTGATCTGGCTCCCGTTGCCGACGATCACGTTGGCTTGGTTCGTGCCCGCGCCCACGCGCACGGTGAGCGTGGCTGTCGCCCCGCCCGCGTCGGTCACCGTAAGCGTGACCGTGCCGGTCTGCACCTGATTGCTGCTCGCCACCGTGAAGATCACCTCACGGCTGTCGCCGCTGCCGCCTACGCTGGCGCCGATCAGCGGGTTTGTGCTGCTCGTGGTCACGCTCAGATCGCCCGCCGCCGGCTCGATGTCGCTCACGGCGACCCGGAAGCTACCGCTGGCGACGTTGCCCGCCACGCAGGCGCCCGTGCCGGCTAGCTGGGCGATGCTTGGCCCGTCGTTGACCGGGGTGACGGTCACGTTCACGGTGGCGGTGGCGGTGCCGCCGTTGCCGTCGCTCAGCGTGTAGGTGAAGCTATCGGCGCCGTTGAAGTTGGCGTTGGGCGTGTACTGCACGCCGCCCGCCACAATCGCCACGCTGCCGCTCGCGCCCTGGGTTACGGCGCTGACGGTAAGCGTGTCGCCGTCCAGGTCGCTGTCGTTCGTCAGCACGTTCACCGTCACCGCCGTGTCCTCGGCGGTGGTGAAGCTGTCGTCCACGGCCACCGGGGCGTCGTTCACCGCCGCACCCACGAGGTTGATGGTGCCCGTCACCGCCGGGTTTACGCCGTCGCTGAAGGTGGCGACAAGCGTGGCCGGGCCGTTGAAGTTGGCCGCCGGGGTGAAGACCAGGCCGGCGAGGGCGGCGTTAACCTGAGCCAGGCTGCCGCTGGCCGAGGTAGTGTTGAGGCTTCCGGCGCTGGCGGGGCTGAGGGCCAGCTCCACGCTGAAGCTGTCGGGATTGGGGTCGATGCCCAGCAGATCGAGCAGCGCCAGGGGCGTATCCTCGTTGTAGCGCTGGCTCACCACCAGGGGCGCCACCGGGAGCGTGGCGATGGTAAGGGTACCGGAACGCTCGTTGGCCGCGAAGACAAAGAGCTGTCCGTCGCGCTCGACGAGCTTGACGCCCTCGGGCGCGTTGCCGACGGGGATGAGGCCGAGAACAGTCGGCGCCGCCGGGTTGGTGAGCTCCACCAGAGCGACAGCGTCGCTGCGCTCCAGGCCTACGGCCGCGAAGGCCCGGCCGGCGAAGCTGATCGCGTCCAGCACCTCCGGCTCCACGCCGCCACGGTCGCTACGACCGTCGGGATAGCCCACCGCCAGGGTGTCCGCGTCGGCGACGAGGCCAAAGCGGGCCGCGAGTTCGTCAAGCTGGTTGCCGGTGTCGCCCACAAACGCGCCGGTGTCGGCATTGAAGACGCTAACGGTGCGCCCGCCACGGACTCGGACCGCCGGTCCGCCGTCGCGGCTGTCGCCTTCGTCCGCAGTGAAGAGGTAGCGCGTGCCGCCGATCTCAAGGAACGCAACGCCGTCCGGCTCGCGGAACAGCGTCAACAGGGTGGCCGGGTTGAAGCCATCGTTGTTGGTGGTGTCCACCACGCGTGTGGTGGTGCCCAGCCCGAAGGCGCTGATGCCGTTGTTCGACAGGTCGAGGCGCACAATGCCATTGTTCTCCTGGAGCGAGACAAAGGCGAAGGCGCTATCGGGCGAGAAGGCGATCGACTCGGGCTCCAGCGTTGCGGGCGTGTTGTCGATCGGCAGGCGGGCGATGTCGTCGGTGCGGCCAGTGGAGAAGCCGGGCGTGCCCGCGAACGAGGGCAGCGGGAGCTGGGCGGCGTTCAGGCTCTGGCCGGTAGTGGCGGTGTCGAAGCCGCTCAGGCTGAGCACCGAGAGCGAGCCATCGCCGCCCCTGTTGTTCTGGGCCACACCCTCGGCCTCGTTGGCGACCACGGCCTTGCTACCGTCGGGTGTAATAGCCACCGAGTCGGGCTGGATGCCGGTGCTGCCGCTGCCAAGCAGGGCGCCGTCGGACAGGCGGTAGGCCGCGAGCGTGCCGATGTTGCCGGCGGTGCCGCTCACGGTGAGGAAGAGATCCAGGGTAGGATGGATGGCAACGGAGTTCAGGCCGGGAGGCACGCTCACGCGGCGCAGCAGGGTGGGTGCCAGGATGTCGCTGATGTCGAGCACATCCACGCTGCTGTCGCCCGCGTTGGAGAGCAGAGCGAAGTTGCCGCGCACGCTCACGATCTCGGCGCCATTCAAGCCCAGGCCGGTGTCGTAGGTGGCGCTGGCCACCAGTGCCGGGGGCGTGTTCGGCGTCGTCAAGCCAAGGCCCACGAGCACCGGGTCGTGGTCTGAGGTGCGGAAGGCGTTCGACTCGAAGAGCGCATCCTGGGCCGGCTGCTTGAACGTGGTGTCGTAGTCGAGCAGGTCGGGCTCGTCGGCGTTGATGTGCCACTCAGTTGCACCCGTGACCTGGGGCGTGAGGCTGGCGCTGGCGAGGGCGTGGTCGAGGTAGCCGAACTGCCCGTCGAAGACGTAGGAGTAGGCGAAGGGGCCAAGGTACTGGAGGATCAGGTTGGTGTAGTCGTCGCTGGTGCCGAGGCTGTCGTCGGGGCCGGCCAGGATCTCGCTGATCGGGTCTTCCTTGGCGTAGGCGTTCAGGTCGCCAACGATCAGGAAGTCCTTGTCACCCGCGAAGGCCGGATTAGTATCGAGCCACTTCACCAGGGCGTTAGCGGCCTTGGCGCGGGTCTGGTTGCAGTTCCCCTGGCCGTCGCTCGTGTCGGGGTCGCCCACGTCGGTGCAGGCGGAGCCCTTCGACTTGAGGTGGGCCACCGCCACGGTGAAGGTGGCGCCGGTGGCGTTCTCACGGAAGCTCTGGGCGAGCACGGGGCGATTCTTGGTGTCGAGGAAGTTCGGGTCGTCCGTCGAGTCCAGCACCTGGAAGCCGCCGACAGGCGTCACCTTGCCAGGCTTGTAGATCAGGCCGACCTTGATCGCGTCGGTGCCGATTGTGCCGGTCTCGATGAAGGCGTAGGGGCCGACACCGGGGATGGCGTTGAGGCCGGCGACGATGTTCTGGAGCGGCTCGACGTTGGGGGTGTTCTCCAGCTCGATCAGGCCGAGCACGTCGGCGTTGATGCCCTGGATGGCGGCGAGCAGCTTGGCGCGCTGGCGCGTAAACTCGTCCGGCTGATCCGAGTCGGCGCCGCGACAGTCGAGGTTCGCGTTGCCGCCGCAAGGGCCAGGGCCATTGTCGTTAGCGGTGGTGTCGAGGGTGAGGAAGTAGTTAAGCGTGTTGAAGGCGCCAACCTTCAGGCGGCCGCCGACGCTCGTGGGCGCGGCCGGGCGCGGGTTGTTGGCGCTGAAGTCGGCGGGGCCGGTGGGCTGAATGCGGTAGAGGCTGAAGTCGAAGCTGAGCACACCCACCGCGTTCTGCACCTGATCGCCGCCACGGAAGCGGTTGCTCAGGGTGAAGTCGGCGCCGTTGGGGTGGCGGGCGGGGTCGGGGTTCTGGCTGCCGCGCCCGTCGTCGAGCGTAATCCGGCTCAGACTGTTGGCCAGGGTGCGGGCGTTCGCCGCTGCACCGGGCGCATCCACAGCTGTGCCGGTGAAGGGGCGCGGCTCACCGGCGAGGGGCAGAGCCAGGGCGAGCTCGCCGAAGCGGTCGAAGTTGAAATACTCGCTGATCTGGAGCGCCTGGGGGAAGCGCACCGCCATGCCCTCGAACTGCTCCAGGTAGGTGGTGCTGGGGAACGGCATGCTCACATCGACCGGTGCGACGCTCCCGCTGCCGCAGCTGGCGATGCTGGCTGCGGGAACCACGGCGTTATTATCGTTCGCGCCGTTGAGCGCAGTCATGTTGAAGCGCTCGCGGGCGAAGCCGGTGACGCGCACCAGCTGGCCGACGCTCACCAGGTTGGCGCTGCTGCCGGTGAAGACGAAGATGCCGTCGGAGGTGGCGCTGTTACCGTCGCCGCTAGCGTCCTGGAGGTAGAAGCCCTGAAGCGCGGCGCCCGTCTCGAAGTCGCCTACCACAACGCCCTGGGTGGTGACGTTACCGGTGATCGCGGCGCTGCTGCCGCTGCCCTGGATCGCGTAGATCGGGGTGAACGGCTGCTCGCAGACCGGCACGATCGGCGCGTCGTTGTCGGCGATCGTGACGGTGCGGCTTGTGGTGGCGCCAAGGGTGATACCCGCCGACGGGCTGCTGATCGTGAGGGTGGCCGTCTCGCTGCCCTCGACGGCGGCGTCGTCCACAACCGTGAAGCTAACGGAGCCTGTCGTGGCGCCGCCGGGGATCGTGATCGTCGTGCCGCTCAGCGTGTAGTCGCTCGCGTCCACGCCGCTCACGGCGAGGGCAACCGTCTGGTCGCCTGTGACGGCAGCCGAGGCGTTGGCGCTTATCGTGACGACAGTTTGAGCGGCCTCGCTGGCAACGTCAGTGCTGACCGAGAGGGTGACGCTGGGGGCGGGCGGGGGTGGAGGCGGGCCCGCAGGGTCGCCCGTGACCGTCACGTTGTCGTAGCGCATCGTGCCGCCACCGCTGTAGGTGCTGGTAGCGGTCGCGGGGACATAGGCGGTGCCGCCGGCAGGGAACGAGGAGACAACACGAAAATAGATCGTCGCCGTATTGTCGATCGCCGGAATGGCGTCGAAGCTGAAGCTGCGCGGGAAGTAGGTATCGCCACTGGTGGTGGTAAAGGTTGTGGCATCGGCGAAGTTGACGCCATCGGTGGAGTACTGGAGTGCGACGGTATTGGCCGCCGTGTTGCTATGGCGCAGGTCGAAGCTGAAACCGATATTCTCGTAGCCAAGCGTACTCACCTGGAACTGCACGCCCTCGGTGCGGCTGCCGGTGCTCTGGGCCGGGTAGCTCGTCGTATTCCAGCTTACATCGGGCAGGGGGCCGGGGTTGCCGGTTGCGAAAGTCGCCGTTGTGCCAAGCAACGTTGCTGTGCCGCTACCGGTAGACGGGGCGGTGGTGCTGCCGGTGAACGTCCACTGCGTAAGGGTGGTGGCGGCGCGGGCCAGCTGCGGCGTAGGCCCGACGATGGACACGAGCACGGCGAGCAGCAGCGCACCGATGCCCGCTAGGCGCACAAAGCGCCCACGGGGTTGAGACAGAATCATGATCTTCCTTTTCTCCTCCAAACTCCACGAAGCTCGACGCAGCGCAACGCGCGGCGCTTCTTCACACCGAACGCCTGGACGACAGGGGGATGACGCACGGGATCGTCGAGGGCTCCCGTGAGTGGCTACAATGGTGTCTACGCTGTTCGCGAAAACTATACCAGCAGATTGTTAAGACTCGTAGGATGTGCGCGTGACAGAGTGTTTATTTGTGGCGCAGAGAAGATTTTACAGTACAAATCCTCGGTGGTGGATAGCTTTGGCGGCTAGGTCTCGCTGGCCGCTCTGCTATCGGTGCGCGCGGCGCGCGGCGCGCTACACAACGGAGCGATGTTAGCCTCCCAGTCGGCCCCCCCCCCCCGAGCCACCACCCTTGACAGGATCGGCGCCGCTTGCTACACTGCGGTATATACCACACTAGGCAGAACCGCATGATCATCGACAAGGACAGCGCGACGCCGTTCTACCTGCAGCTCAAGTGGCTGATCGAGCGTCAGGTTGTCAGCGGAGCCCTGCCGCCGCACAGCCGCATCCCCTCGGAGCGCGAGCTGAGCGAGCAGTATCGGATCAGCCGCATGACGGCCCGTCGCGCGCTGCTTGAGCTTACCAGGGAGGGGCGGGTCTACAGCAGCGTGGGCAAGGGCACCTTTGTGGCCGAGCCCAAGATCAGCCAGAACTTGCAGTCGCTCACGAGCTTCAGCGAGGAGATGCGCGCACGCGGCCTGCGCCCCGCCGCGCGCGTGCTGCGCCGCGAGCTCTGCCCCGCCGACGCTGAGGTTGCTGCCGGGCTGCGGGTGGCCGCCGAGACCGCTGTGCTGTGCGTAGAGCGCCTGCGCCTCGCCGACGATGCCCCAATGGCGCTCGAGCGCGCCCACTTCTGCTTCCAAGGCATGGATGAGCTGGCCCGCCTGCCGATCGACGGCTCACTCTACGAGCTGCTGCGCGAGCGCTTCCAGCTTGTGCCCACCGCCGCGATCCAAGAGTTCGAGGCCCGGCTCGCCACGCCGATCGAGCAGGAGCTGCTGCATGTTGGCGCAGGCGCCCCCGTGCTGACGATCACCCGCACCACGTTCGACGGCGCCCAGCGCCCGTTTGAGTTTGTCCAGGCGATCTATCGGGCAGACCGCTACCGCTTTGTGGCCCGGCTTGTGCGCGAGGGGGAGCGATGAGCGACGCCATGCGCGATCTCGTCGGCCAGAGCCTGATGCTCAGCTTCGACGGCCCCGAGCTGACGCCCGCGCTCGCCGCGCTGCTGGGGCGCACGCGCGCCTGCGGCGTGATCCTCTTTGCGCGCAACATCGTGAGCCCCGCCCAGCTGCACACGCTCTGCGCCAGCTTGCAGGCCCAGGCCGCCGCCCTCGGGCTGCCGCCCCTGCTGATCTCTATCGACCAGGAGGGCGGCACGGTGAGCCGCCTGCCCGCGCCCTTTGTGGTGCCGCCAAGCCCGCAGGCCCAGGCCGCCAGCGGCGACCCCGGCGCTGCCTACGAGGCCGCACGCATCACCGCGCTCCAGCTGCGCGCCCACGGCGTGAACCTGAACTTTGCGCCCACGCTGGATGTAAGCCTGAACCCCAACAACCCCGTGATCGGGATTCGTGGCTTTGGCCCCGATGTAGCGCTTGTGAGCCGCTGCGGCGTGGCGGCGCTGCGCGGCTACCACGAGGCCGCCGTGATCGCCACGGTGAAGCACTTCCCCGGCCACGGCGACACCGCCATCGACTCGCACCTCGGCCTGCCGGTTGTGGCGCACGGCCTGGAGCGGCTGGAGCAGGTGGAGCTGGCGCCGTTCCGCGCGGCCTTTGCGGCGGGCGCGCCCGCCCTGATGGTGGCCCATGTGGTTTTCAGCGCCCTGGACGCGCGGCCGGCCACGCTCTCGCCCGCCGTGCTGCGCGGCCTGCTGCGCGAGCGCATGGGCTACGACGGCCTGGTCTTTACCGACGCCCTCGACATGGGCGCCATCACCGAGCGCTACGGCGCGCCTGAGGCGGCGCTGCTCGCCAAGGCCGCCGGCGCCGACATCGTGCTGCCCCTTGGCGACGACGCTGGACAAATCGCCGTTGCCGAGGCGCTGCTGGCAGCCCTCGCCGCCGGCCAGCTCGCCGCCGCCGACTTCGTGGCGACCCGGCGCCGCCTGGAGCGCCTGCGCGCCGACTACCAGCTTGGCCTGCCGCCACCCCTTGCGCCGCTGGATCCAGGGCTGGAGCAGGCGGCCCTCGCCCTGGCCCGGCGCGGGCTTACCCGGCGCGACCCGCGCGGGCTGCTGCCGCTCCCCGCAGACACGCGGCTCGTGACGATCGACTGCCTGCTGCCGCGCTTCAACAACGCAGAGGATGCGGCCTCGCGCTCCGAGCTGCTCCAGGGCCTGCTGGCCGAGGCCTTCCCGGCGGCGCGCTACCACGCCCTGCCGCCCGACGCGCCCGAGTCCGCATGGACGGAGGCCGTGACACTGGCCGCGGGCGCTGAGACGGTGCTGCTCATCACGCGGAACGCCTGCTTCATCGAGCGGCAGGCGCGCCTCGGCACGGAGCTTGCGGCACAGGCGATGCCCCTGATCCATCTGGCCGCACGCAGCCCCCACGACGTGGAGCACGTGCCCGCCGCCGCCGCCCTGCAATGCTACGGCGACCCGCCGCTCTCGCTGCGGGCGGCCGTCGAGGCCTTGAGGGCTGAGGGATGACGAACGACGAACGACGACTGACGACCGTCCACCGTCCACCGTCCACCGTCCACCGTCCACCACACCAGAGCGTGATCACACACCGCGTCGTGCGGTGTCGGATCGATATGAGGACAGACGC
>JAYUYB010000425.1:0-4066 GCA_043752655.1 Chloroflexota bacterium | reverse complement strand
AAAGCGTCCGCAATTATAGCACAAGACCAGACCAGGGCGACTACGACCTGGTGGCGGCCCTGGCCCTACGGCTCGGTCACAAGGTCGAGCCCGGCCAGCACAAAGCTCAGGCGGCGCGTGTCGCCGTTGGCCGGGTCGAGGTCGCTCGGGCGAAAGTCGCCCGCGTCGCTGGTGAGCCAGAGCTGGTTCCAGCCAGCCTTGAGCTCGACGGGAAACTCCGCCCAAGCGCCAGCAGTCACGCGTGCCTCGTGCTGCTGTCCGTCCGGGGCGGCGGCCTGAAGGCGCATCACGCCCGGCCCCGCACCAAGGGCCTGCGTTCCTTGGTCGTAGAGCGCGGCTAGCTTGAGGCGAAGCCGCGCAGGGCGAGCTGTCGGGCTGAAGACAAGCAGCTCGGTTCGCGACGAGGCCCAGCGCCACTCATCATGCTCGAAGGCGTACCAGCCCGTGCCAAAGGCCAGAGCAACGCCCGAGCGATCCTCTCGCTGCGGCGCCCCGTTGAGCAGCAGATCCGGCTCGGCGCCAAACGTGGCGCGCGTGCGAACGGCGATACGGCGGAACGCGAGGCTGTAGATCGACGGATCGGCGGCGCCATAGTCCGAAGGCCGGAAGTTGCCCGCCTCCAGGGCCAGGCCAAGCTGCCCGCCGCCAGCCGGGAGCACAATGGGCACCAGCACAGGCTGATTCTGCCGCAGGGCCACCATGGTCGAGACGCCGTCGGCGCCGGTGATCAAAAGGCGGCCCTCGCTCCCAAGCCCGTCGGGGCCACGCGGGTCGTGGATCAGCGCCGGCTCAAGCTCCAGCAGCGCGGCGGTGGGACGCTCTGCCGCAACGTAGAGCCGTGCGGGGGAGCTGGCCCAACGCCAGCCGTCGGCGCCGCCGTAGCGCCCGTACCAGCCGCGCAGCAGCGCGACGGTGGGCCGGTAGGGTGCGGTCGGGTCCACAGCGTAGGCGTCGGCGAGGGGCTCTCGCGCTATGGGCTCCCGATCGCCAAGGGCCTGCACGATGAACTGGCGCGTCAGCTCCTCAGCAAAGGCCGGGTCGCCGCCAAACTGCATCTCTAGCTGCCTGTGGTGCGCAACGATGTAGCGGTAGCCGTAGCGGGCCAGTGTGGCCTCCGCGCTGGCGAGCGGGTTCGCCGGCACCCCGTCGAGCAGCAGATCGGGGGGCGCCAGATCAACCCCGTTAAGCAGCTCGGGGAAGAGCGGGTGCTCATCGTAGGTGCGCGAGAGGTAGCCGGCTGCGATACCTTTCCCGTGGATGATCTGATAAAACTGCGCGTACGAGGAGAACGGGATGTAGCTGAAGACAAAGGTCAGCTGGTCGCGGCGATCTGTGAACGGCAGGTCGAACACCCCGTAGGGCGCAGGGTCGGCCGCGAGCTGCTTGTAGAAGGCGGGGACGGGCGGCGTAGGCGCGTAGGGCCAGGGCCGCGGCCAGATCAGGAGCAGGCTCAGACTCGCAGCGCCCAGCAGCAGGGCGCCGCGCCGCGCCGGGTAACGACGGCGTAGCCCGCCAAGGCCCAGTCCCGCAAGCGCGGACAGGGCCACGAAGCCAAGGAACATCAGGCGCCCAGGGACCCGCATGAAGCCGAGCCCCGGCAGACGCACCAGCGCATCGTAGGGCAGCGGCAGATCGTACGAGGTACCGGCCAGCCTCAGCGTTGGGCCGAGCGACAGTAGCACGAGCAACGCCAGCAGCCACCCCCAGCGCCCCACACCAGGCCGACGGGCGCCGAGGGCGAGGGCTGCCAGCGCCAGGGCGGGCCAGGGTAGCCAGACAGCAGCCTCGATACTCGCAGCAATATCGAGCCGATCAAGCAGGGCCAGAACCGGGGCGCCAAACAGCAGGCTGTAGTGATACGGCAGCAGGAACTGGAGCAAGTCGGGCGAGAACTGGTCGGAGTTGCTGCTTTGGTCGCCCCCTGCGAGCGCGGCGCCAGCCCTGATGGTGGCAACGAGGAGCGGGCCGACAGACAGCAGGCAGGCGGCGCCAACGAGCGCGGCGCGCCGTGCCACGAAGGCCCGGTCGCCCTGCTCGGGCCGAGCCAGGGCTGCAAGCAAAAAGAATCCCACCGCCAGCGCGCCCATCACAAACTGGTAGCCGGCGTGGAGCAGCACAAGCAGAAGCGCCAGGCCCACGGCTGCGGCCCACCAGGGGGAGCGTGCCGGGGTGAGGGCGCGGCGCAGCGCGAGGATAAGCAGCGGCAGGCCGCCGAGGAAGAGTTTGGTCATGTGGCCCAGCACGCCCGCCAGACACAGCGGCGCCGCCAGAAGTAGCGCGCCGCTGAAGATCGCCACCGCCCAGTCCAGCTCAAGATCGCGGGCGAGCAGGTACATGCAGTAGCCGGTGAGCGTCAGGCTCACCAGCACAGCGCCATTGTGCGCGGCCGCAGGCCCCAGCGGCCAGAACGGCAGCCCGAAGAAGCCGGTTACCGGGCCAAGGCCGTGGGTAAGCAGCGAGGCGCCAGCGGGGTAGTAGAGCAGTGGCAGGTCGAACAAAGGCTGGCGACCGGCGAGCCACTCACGGACATGCCAGAGCACCCAGAGGTTATGGCGCGCGTCGGGGCCAGGCGGGATATGCGTCGTGAAGTGGGCGATCAGCGGCCAGGAGAGCGCGACGGCGAGGGCTGCGAAGATGGTGAGGGCGCCAAGCTGCTCGCCCAGCCAGCGCGGCGCCCCAGGCCGCCAACCGGGCGTCAGCGGGCTCATGGTTCGATCACAAGGTAGCTCGCCCCCGTCTGTAGCTCCAGCGTCGCCGCAGCGCTCTCTACTGGGCAGCTTATGGGGCCGCCATCCCTGCTGATGCAGCGCAGCGTGCCTGCGACGGGCAGAGGTACGGCGATAGGGCGCGGGTTATCGCTCCAGAGCGCAATGATAGTCGTGCCGTCGCGCCGCAACACATAGCCCTCCACATCCTCGGGAACCCCAGCGAGCGGCCCGACGTATGTGGCGCCGGCGAGCAGGGTGCTGGCCTGACGGTAGGCGAAGTAGGCGGGGCGAGGCACCAGCACATCACCGGGCTCGATCAGGGCCGTATTGTGATACGAGTCGTTATCGTAGACATACCAGAGGTTGCCGGCGAGCTTGTCGCGCAGCGAGCGCACGAAGAGCCGCGAGAGGAAGTCGGCCTGGGCCCAGCGGCACTCCGGAGTTAGCTCGCCAGGGCAGAGCAGCGCCGCCTCGGTGCGTACCAGCGGCTTTTCGGGCACCTTGTAGCGCGCCATCAGCTCCTTCAGGTAAGCCACGCGCCAGTCGTCCCGCGCGCCCATTGGCGGCAGGCCGGGCGTCCGCCAGAAGGCATAGGCGTGGAACGAGAGCATGTCGAAGGAGTTACCGGCGCCGGCGACGAGCATGCCCTCAAAGAAGCGGCCTATCAGCGATTCAGGGGTTGCGGGGTCGTAGGGCTGATCCAGCAACAGACCGCCAGTGAGCACCTTGACGTTCGGGTTCACAGCCTTGAGCGCCGGGTAGACCTGGTTGAGCAGCTCGCCGTAGGCGCGCCCGCCGAAGTACGGGTCGCGCTCCTGGCCCCAGCAGCCGAACACCGAGTCGCTCGCAAAGACCGGAGCATCCGGCTCGTTGCCGATCTCCCAGTAGCGCGCATTGTAGGGCGGGCCGCTGTAGCGTTTCACCAGCTCGGCCACAAAGCGGACGAAGGCGGCGTGCTTGGTAGGGTTAACCGGCGCGCAGTCGGCCTCGTAGGGCGCGGTGGCCCAGCGCGGGCTGCCGGTGATGGGGAGGATCAAATCCAGGCCAAGCTCGCTGGCGGTGATCATGTCCCGCTCCACCTCCTTGATCACCGCGACGTCCCACTGGTAGCCGCCGCCCTCAACGGGCTCGATCAGCTTCCACTGAAGCGACGCGCGGCGCACCCAGCGCGTGCCAGAGGCCTTCATCAGGAGCAGGCCGCGCTCGGTTGTGAGCTGGGACATCTCGATGCCGAGGATGTTCGGCACGGGCGGGCCATTGACCACAGCCGGCAGAAACATGCGCTGAGGGCGGTCGCTCTGGGCGGGCGCCGGCACTGGCGCGAGGAAGAGGGCGGCGAGGAGCGCGAGGAGTGCGAG
>JAYUYB010000424.1:0-9747 GCA_043752655.1 Chloroflexota bacterium | reverse complement strand
TCTCCGACGAGGAGGCGGTGCGGCGCCTAGGTGGCCGCCGGATCTGCCGTGGCGGGGGCGAGCCATTTACGTTGCATCTCAGCGACCAGGCTGCGATTGAGCGCTGCGCGGCCCGTGGCGGCACCCTGGAGCTGCGCGACGACGACCACCCCGAGGTGATCCAGGAGCGCATACGTGTCTACGAGCGCGAGACCGAGCCGCTGATCGCGTTTTACGCTGCCCGCAAGCGGCTCTGCCGCGTAGACGCCTCTGGCCCACCCGAGCAGGTCGCCGCCCGCGTGCTACAAGACGTGCGCGCCATGAATCGCTGATCAATCACCGCCCATCGTCCACCGTCCACTCGCCTTCCGGCTATCGGCTATCGGCTATCGGCTATCGACTATTTGAAAAGGAGCCCCCCATGACCTCGGAGCGTGCCAACGCCTTTGAATTCTACGGCCCGCGCTCGCTAGCCGGCCCCGAGCTGGCGCCGGGCGACCAGGCGCCCGACTTTACCCTGATCAGCAGCAAGTTCGAGTCGGTAAGCCTGAGCAGTTTCGCCGACAAGCCCCTGGTGATCAGCGTGGTACCCTCGCTGGACACCGGCGTCTGCACCAGGCAGACCCTGCGCTTTAACCAGGAGGCCACAGCCCTTGCCGAGCAGGCCAGCTTTATCACCGTGAGCGCCGACCTGCCGTTTGCCCAGGCCCGCTGGTGCGGCAGCAACGACGTAAGCGCTATTCAGACCCTCTCCGACCACCGCGCGATGAGCTTTGGCGCCAGCTACGGCACCCTAGTGCCAGATTTCCGCATCGAGAGCCGCGCCGTCTTCGTGGTTGGCCCCGATGGCATGATTCGCTACGCCGAGTATGTGCCCCATATTGGGCACGAGCCCGATTACGATGCAGCTCTCGCGGCACTCCACGCAACGCTGGCGTGATCCCCGTACGCAGGACGGTGAACGGTAGACGGTAGACGGTAGACGATACGGTCCGGCACCGTCCACCGTCCACTGTCCTCCGTCCATCGTCTACCGAAGCGGTAACAGCGCTGCGCTACACTATAGGTGTTATCGCCAGGCCTTGCTGGCCGCATCGTTTCCAAGCGCGCAGAGGCTACCCCCATGATTGACAGTTCGAGCGATGCTCAGCCCCCTTACGACCACGCGAGCCTGCTGCAGGAGCTCGACGAGCTGCGCGAGCAGTATCGTCGCCTGGAGAGTGTGATCTCCGAACTGGCTGTACCCGTCGTGCCACTGCTAGACGAAGTGATCGTGCTGCCGCTCGTGGGTAACCTCGATACGCGCCGGGCCCAGCAGGTGATCGAGAGCCTGCTCACAGGCATCGCCGAGCGCCAGGCCGACGTGGCGATTATCGACATTACCGGCGTGCCGGTGGTGGACACACAGGTGGCCAGCTACCTTGGTCAGGCTATCCGTGCGGCCGGCCTGCTCGGCGCCCGCGTGGTGCTCAGCGGCATCGGCGCCCGCATCGCCCAGACCCTGGTGGCCCTCGATATCGACTTCTCGAACGTTATTACCTGCGCTAATCTCCGCGATGGCATCGAGACGGCCCTTGCCCTCAAGGGCCTGCGGATCGTACACGTTTAGCGGGGCAGCGCACGGTCTTCACGGGTCGGTACGAGCGCTTAGGCAGCGGCGGGTGACGCATCAGGCGACACCGCTGCTGTTTTTTTATGCTGCCCAGTATCTCAGCTTGACGGCGAGCGCAACCTGCGGTATACTTTAGAACAAGCGAGCTACAGAACAAAAGAGCGCCTGGAGCCGGTACAGGCTTGGGAAACGTGCCGAGGTCGCACTGCTAGAGGAGGTTCCGCCATAGCTGTCCACAGTCGCGATCTGCGCAACGAGCGCCGCCCACAGATCAGTTTGCCAGTGAAGAATGTGGGCAGCATCGCCTACATCATCACCGGGGTGTTGGCCCTGCTGGCCGTCTACGTGCTGCTGAGCAGCTTGGTGGGCGCCGGCCGCATCTTCATCGACGATGTGCGCTACGGGCGCCCGCGCACCTTTCACCTCACGGCCACAATCGGCCGTCCGGAAGAGGCGAACGCGCCAACTCATCTGATCGCCATGAACCTGGATCGGCAGGTGGTGATCGTCGAGATCCCTGGCGGCGACGCGAGCAAGGTGCGCACCCTGCCCGGCCCCTATCTCTTCGGTGCTGGCGAAGACCTCACAGCAGTTACGATGCGTCTGGCCGACATGAACGGTGATGCCACCCCCGATCTCGTCGTCCGTGTCAAGGACGAAGAGATGGTCTACATCAACCGCGACAACGCCTTCACCCTGATCACAGCTGAGGAGCGCCAGCAGCTGATCCAGCAGGGCGCCAGCCGCTAGCGCAGCCCGGCGAAGAGATCATCCTCGTGCTGCTCGGTCGGCACTCGCGACTCCACAAGCGTAAAGTGCTCGTAGCCCCAGACATCACGCATCAGCTCTTCGGGCATGGTTAGGAATGGGCTATCGCGGCGGATCTGCGTAACATGGCACTCCATAGCGCGCCGCTTCTGCTCCATATAAGGCTGGATCGACAGCGAGGCGGTGATCTGATTGTCGTCCACCGTGAAGTTGGTGATGTCGAACTCGGGGTTATCGAGCGGCGAGGGCATGCCCTGGGCGCGCATATACTCCCAGGCTTGCAGCAGCGAGCGGCGCGGCAGCACACTGTAGTAGAGCTTGAGCGGCTGCCACACCGGGCCGGCTTCGGGGAAACGCGCGGGGTCGCCGGCAGCCGTGAAGGCCGCCACAGTCGCCTTGTGGCACGCAATATGGTCGGGGTGGCCGTACCCGCCGCGCTCGTCGTAGCTCACTAACACCTGCGGGCGGTGGCGGCGCACCAGGGCTACAAGCCGCCCCAGGGCCTCCTCTGGATCAGCCTGATGGAAGCAGGCGGGGTTGTCGTTGGCCTCTGTGCCGACCATGCCCGAGTCGCGGTAGCCCAGGCGCTCCAGCTGTGTCACACCTAGCTGGCTACACGAGCAGGCCAGCTCTTCGTCACGTATGGCCCGCAGCCGGGCCTTGTTCTCGGGCGTATCTAGCTCGGGGACGACGATCTCGCCCTCCTCGCCGCCAGTGGCGATCACCAGGGCTACCTAACATCCCTCGGCCACGTAGCGCGCCAGGGTGCCCCCGGTCGTCAGACACTCGTCATCGGGGTGGGCATGAACAATCAACAGGCTCAGCGCGTCATTCATCGAGCGGGTTCCTCATCTAGTGGAATGCGAACTGGGCCTACATCCGCTCCGGCGCTTTGATCCCGAGCAGTGCAAGGCCGTTCTTCAGCGCCATGGCCGTAACCGCCACCAGCTCCAGGCGGGCGGCGCGCAGCTCCGGCGTCTCCGCCTTGAGCACCGGGCACTGCTCGAAGAAGACCCCAAACTCGCGCGCGGTGGTGTAGCACCAGTCCGCGATCACGAACGAGGCGTAGCGCGCCCCAGCCTCGCGCACGGCCTCCGGCAGCCGCGCCAGATGCTTGAGCAGCCGCGTCTCCGACGGGTGGATCAGCAGCGTCAGATCAGCCCCCTCTCCGCCCTCTTCGCCCTCTCCGCCCTCTCCGCCCTCCTCTGCCCTGCGCAAGATCGAGCGGCAGCGCGCGTGCGAGTACTGTAGGTAGGTGGCGCTGTTGCCCTCGGTGGCCAGCATGCGGCCCCAGTCCAGGCTGATATTGCGGCGCGGGTCCTGGTAGAGATCGTTGTAGATCACCGCGCCCACGCCCACCGCCTCGGCCACGGCGGCACGCTCAGCATCGCCGAGCTCGGGGTTCTTCTGATCCACCACCGCCCGCGCCCGGCTCACCGCCTCGTCCAGCAGGCTCTCCAGGTAGACCATGTTGCCCTTGCGGGTGGAGAGCGGCTGCCCGTCTGGCGTGGTGATGATGCCAAACGGAATATGCACCAGCTCCACACTGCGGGCATAGCCCATTGCACGCACTAAGGCGAAGAGCTGGCGGAAATGTAGCTCCTGGCGCCCATCCACGACGTACACAATCTTCGCGGGGTCGAACTCCGTGAGGCGATACTTGACCGTCGCGATGTCGCGGGTCATGTAGACCGTGCCGCCGTCCTTGCGCTGGATAATAAACTTGGGCAGCTTATCGAGCTCGGCCACCACCGAGCCGTCCTCGTCGCGGTAGGCCGCCTCGGAGCGCACCGTTTCGGCGATTACCTCGGGCAGCATCGGCTCGTAAAAGCTCTCGCCGTGGGCGTGGTCGAAGGCGATGCCGAGCCGCTCGTAGTTGCGCTGTGCGGCGATGAGCGTCAGATCCACGCACCACTGCCACAGCGCGCGCGCCTCGCTGTCACCCTGCTCCAGCGCCAACGACCAGCGCCGGGCCTCGGCCTCCAGGTCTGGCTCGAAGCTGGGGGGCGGATTGCCCTCGGCGGCGGCCTGCTCCACGAGCGTTGCCTGGGCCTTCATCTCGTTGTTGTAGCGGGCGTAGATCGCCTCCAGCTGCTCCATCGCTGCCTCGCCCTCGCCCTCGGGCCTGCCGTAGCGCTTGATCGAGCCAATCACGGTGCCAAACTGGGTGCCCCAGTCGCCAAGGTGGTTGTCGCCGATCACTCTGTAGCCGAGCGCCCGAAAGATATTGACCAGCGTCTGCCCAATAATGGTGGAGCGGATGTGGCCAACGTGCATGCGGCGGGCGATGTTAGGCGCGGAGTAGTCGATCACGACGCGCCGACCAGCGCCGTCGGCCTGCTGGCCGTAGCGCTCGCCGCTGGCGGCGATCTCGCGCACCACAGCGGTGGCCAGGCGCTGCGGCTCCATGCTAAAGTTGAGGAAGGGGCCGCTGGCCTCCACCGCGCCGATCAGCGCGGCTGGGCCGGGCGTGATCGCGGCGGCCAGCTCGGTGGCCAGCTGCGCGGGTGCCACCCCAAGCTCCTTGGCGGCCCGGAACGCGGGGAAGGCCAGATCGGCCGCGATATTCGACTTCGGCGTGGCAAGCTCGATCAGCGCGGCGGGCACCCGGCCCGTCGCCGCGATCGCGGCCCGCACCTCCGCCGTGAAGCGCTCAAGGGCGTAGTCCATACAATCTCTCCAGGCAGGGCGGATGCAACGTCGCGACGTCCGAGCCCTTTGGAGCACGAAGCCGCGAACGGGTGCGAACCACCGCGAAACCGCTGCACCCACGTGTAGGTTCGCGTTCGTGCTGTTCGTGCCACTTCGCGTCGTTCGTGCTCCAAACGCCCGTTGCCCCTTGGGGGAGAGGGGCTGGGAGTGAGGGCTAGCGCCAGGCAACCTGACGGCCAGTATACGGCCCAACGGGGGTTCGGCGCAAATCATGGTATCCTGTTCCCTATGGACACCACCCGCCCGGCGAAGCCGGAGATTATGAGCCCAGCTGGCTACTGGCCGCAGCTCCACGCCGCCATCGAGGCAGGTGCCGACGCGGTCTACTTTGGCCTCAAGCACTTCAGCGCCCGCGCCAAGGTTGGCTTCACGCTTCAGGAGCTCCCCGAGGTGATGCAGACGCTGCACCGCCGTGGTGTGAAGGGCTACGTTACTTTTAATACGCTGGTCTTCGACCACGAGCTCGCCGAGGCCGCCCGCGCCGCCGCCGCTATCGCCGAGGCCGACGCCGACGCCTTCATTGTCCAGGATGTCGGTGTCGCTCGCCTCGTCCACAGCATCGCCCCCGATGTCGAGCTGCACGGCTCCACCCAGATGTCGATCACGTCTGCTGAGGGCGTCGAGCTCGCCCGCCGCTTCGGCGTCAGCCGCGTGGTGCTCGCCCGCGAGCTCGCCCTCGCCGATGTGCGCGCCATCCGCGCCGCCACCAGCGTGGAGCTTGAGCTGTTCGTCCACGGCGCGCTCTGCGTCTCCTACTCTGGCCAGTGCTTCTCGTCCGAGGCCTGGGGCGGCCGCAGCGCCAATCGCGGCCAGTGCGCCCAGGCCTGCCGCCTCCCCTACGAGCTGCTGGTAGATGGCGCCTTGCGCCCGCTCGGCGACGCTCGCTACCTGCTCTCCCCCGGCGACCTCTACGCCCTCCACGAGATCCCCGAGATCGTTGGGATCGGCGTCTCCGCGCTCAAGATCGAGGGCCGCTACAAGGACGCCGTCTACGTTGCGCTTACCACCGCCGCCTACCGCAAGGCGGTGGACGAAGCATGGGCCGGCCTGCCGCTCTCGCTCTCCCGCGCCGAGGAGCTGCACATCGAGCAGGCCTACTCGCGCGGCCTTGGCCCCTTCTTCATGAGCGGCACGAATCACCAGACGGTCGTGCGCGGCCGGTCGCCCCGCAACCGCGGCGTGCTCGTGGGCCGCGTCGAGCGCGTGCTCACCGACGGCGTGCTGCTCGCCCCCGAGCCGTCGTCCGCCCTGTCGCCGCTCAAGCCCGGCGATGGCGTGGTCTTCGACGCCGCCGACTGGCGCAGCCCCGAGCAGCCCGAGGAGGGCGGCCGCCTCTACCACGTTACCTCCGCCCCCGACGGCCTGCTAGAGCTTGAGTTCGCCTACGAGTCTGTCAGCTTCCGTCGCATCCGCCCCGGCGACCTGCTCTGGCGCACCAGCGACTCGGAGCTGGAGCGGGTTGCGCGCCCCTTCACCCAGGCCGCCGCCCCGGTGCGCCGCCAGCCCGTGAACGTGCGCGTCTCCGCCCACGAGGGCGCCCCTCTGGAGCTGGAGTGGAGCCTGGCCGATCTCCCTGAGCTGCGCGTGCTGGTGCGCTCCGAGCAGCCGCTCGCCGCCGCCCAGAGCCGCGCCCTCGATCCGGTCGCCCTGCGCGATCAGCTTGGACGCCTCGGCGCCACGCCTTACGCCCTCGCCGACATGCGGCTCGATCAGAGCGGCCTGCCCTTCGCGCCCAGCTCCTTGCTCAACCGCCTGCGCCGCGAGGCCACCGACGCCCTCGCCGCGCTTCAGGGCCAGCCCCGCGGCGGCCCCGTCGCCGAGCCAGTCGCAACCCTCGCCGCCGCCATGAGCGCCCGACCTGCACCGCAGCCCGCGCCGCCAACTCCGCCAAGGCCCCAGTTGCACCTGCTCGTGCGAACCCCCGAGCAGCTCGACGCCGCCCTGGCCCTGCGCCCCGCGCCCGCAAGCATCACGCTCGACTACCTGGAGCTGTACGGTCTTCGCCCCGCTGTGGAGCGCGTGCAGGCCGCCGGTATCACCGCCCGCGTCGCCAGCCCCCGCGTGCTCAAGCCCGACGAGCAGCGCGTCGTGCGCTTCCTGCTCAAGCTCGGCTGCCCCATCCTGGTGCGCTCCGCCGGCCTGCTAGAGGCGCTCCAGCACGAGCAGTGCCCGCCGTTGATCGGCGACTTCAGCCTCAACGCGGCCAATATGCTCACCGCCGACATCTTTCTGGAGCTCGGCCTTGAGCGACTCACGCCCACCTACGACCTCAACGCCGCCCAGGTGGCCACACTCGCCCGCGCCGTCGGGCCGGGCCGCATCGAGGCCGTGGCCTACCAGCATCTGCCCGTCTTCCACACCGAGCACTGCGTCTTCTGCCGCTTCCTCTCAGCTGGCACTAGCTACAAAGACTGCGGCCACCCCTGCGAGACGCACCGCATTGCGCTGCGCGATCAGCAGGGCCGCGCCCACCCGGTGATGGCCGACGTCGGCTGCCGCAACACGGTCTTCGGGGCCGAGGCGCAGGAGGCCAGCCGACACCTGGAGGCATGGCTGGCGGCGGGCATCGCTCACTACCGGCTCGAGTTTGTCCACGAGACGGGCACCGAGCTGCGCATGGTCGCCGAGGCATGGCAGGCCGCCCTTGGCGGCACGCTGATCGGCGCCGAGCTCACACGCCAGCTACTGCGCACCGCTCCCGCCGGCACCACCGAGGGCAGCCTTTTTGTACCCTCCGGCTACACTGCTATACCCCTAATGCAATAGGGCAAGACAGTAGACAGTAGACGGGAGCCTAGCACCGTCCACCGTCCACCGTCCACCGTCCACCCCTGGCACACCCATTGCGATCGACTCCTCGACGCCTTCGCTGAGCGCCTGGAACGAATCGACGATGTCTGCGCAAACACCTGCCTCGCCCAGCGCCACCCGGCGCGAACCATATCTGCCGCACCTGCCCGCCCTCGACGGCCTGCGCGCCCACGCGGTGATCGCGGTGGTGCTCTACCACGCCGATCTGCCCGTCGCCGGTGGCTTTCTCGGCGTAGAGATCTTCTTTGTGCTCAGTGGCTTCCTCATCACCGCCTTGCTGGTGGGCGAGTGGCGCCAGCACGGGCGCATCGATCTGGCAGCCTTCTGGATGCGCCGCGCCGGTCGGCTTCTGCCCGCGCTTCTGCTTATGCTCGGCGGAACCTGTCTGCTGGCGCTGCTGCTCCCAGCCCAGGAGCGCGCCGGTCTGCGCGGTGATCTGTTTGCCGCCCTGAGCTATGTAAGCAACTGGCGACTCGTGCTCAGCGGGTAGTCCTACTTCGATGTCGGCACGCGCCCCTCGCTGCTCCAGCATCTCTGGTCGCTCGCGGTCGAGGAGCAGTTCTACCTGCTCTGGCCGCTGCTCTTCGCCCTTGGCCTGCGCTGGCTGTGGCCGCTTGGCCTGCTCGCGCTCACCCTCGCTCTGGCTTTGGGCAGCCTTGCGCTCGCCTTCACGCTGTACGACCCCGGCGTGGATCCGTCGCGCGTCTACTTTGGCAGTGACACCCGCGCCAGCGGCCTGCTGATCGGAGCGCTGCTCGCCATGCTCTGGGCGCCCTGGCGCCAGCTCGCCCTCGCCGGCCCACGCATCGGTGTGGCCCTCGACGCGGCTGGTATCGGCGCACTCGCCGGGCTCGTGGCCGCAAACCTCTGGCTCTACGACTCCCACCCGCTGCTGTATCGCGGCGGGCTCGCGGGCGTGGCGCTGCTCACCGCCCTGGTGATCGCGGCGGCCACCCACCCATACGCGCGCCTGCTGCCCGCTTTGCTGGCCTGGGCGCCGCTGCGCTGGGTTGGCTTGCGCTCCTACGGCATCTACCTCTGGCACTGGCCGATCTTCCAGCTCACCCGCCCCTACCTCGACGTGCCATTCGACGGCCTCGGCTGGCTCGCGCTGCGCGTCGGGCTCGTGCTGCTGCTCGCCGAGCTCTCCTACCGCTTTGTGGAACTGCCGGTGCGCCATGGCGCCATTGGCAAGCTCTGGCGCATCAGGCCCGCGCAGGCCCCGACCGAGCGCCCAACCTGGGCGCTACAGTCGGGCGCCATTGCTACGCTTGCCATGCTCAAAGGTCCGCAACTTCTTACAGCCGAGGGCGGCCCGCTGGGCTCGCGCTCGAACTCGGAACCAATGTCGCACCTACACCGCTCCCCGAACTCGCACGGGCCTGCCGGCAGGTCAACGCCACCCTGGCGTCGCCTGCCAATCCTACTTATCGGCCTTGCGGTGCTCGTCAGCAGTGCCTGCTCGTCGTTCATCACGCCTCCGGCCGCCGGGCTCGCGCCGCTCACCCCAACCCCCGAGCTCGCGGCGGTAGCTACTGTTGCGGCCAGTCCTACGCTCACCACGCCCACTGTCGCCGCCTCCGCCACTGCCGCGCCTTCGGCAACCTCGCTCCCAACCGAGACAGCCACCGCGAGCGCCACGCCCGTCTCTGCCGCCGAGGCCACCGCCACCGCCGAGGCCGCGCTGCCGCCCGTGGACGCCGAGCTCGCTGCGGCTTTGCAGGCCGTGCTCGACCGCACCGTGGCCGACGGTGCGATCCCCGGCGCCGTGGCTGCTGTCCACCTGCCCGGCTTCCAGCCATGGGTGGGCGCGAGCGGCTTGGCCGACCGGCAGGCGGCCACACCAATCACGCCCGAGACGCGGG
>JAYUYB010000423.1:0-9754 GCA_043752655.1 Chloroflexota bacterium | reverse complement strand
GGGTCGAACATGGCGTGGTCGTCGATCTGGCCGAGGTGCCAGTCGTAGGTGTAGACGGCGCCCACGTCGGTCTTCGAGTAGTGCTCGAGGCCCTTCTTCAGGCGGCGCACAATCGTCGACTTGGAGGAGCCAACAGGGCCGTGGAGCAGCAGCACGCGCTTCTCGGTGCCGTAGCCTTTGGCCGCGCCCTTAAAGAAGTTCACAAGGCGCATCAGGGGGATCTCGAGCCCAAAGATCGCATCGTCGCCATCGAACGACGCGTCCGAGAAGAACTTGTAGCGGATCAGCCGCTTCTTGGCGTCGATGAACTCCTCGGTGCCGTACGACATAATCATGTCATAGATGCGCTGGAACGCATTGCGCGTCACCTTCGGGTCGTTCGTAGCAAGCTCCAGGTAGTCGGCAAACGTTCCACGCCAATTAAGCTGCTGGAACTGTTTGCGGTCCTGGATCTCGCCGAGCATGTGCATCAACGAGGCTCCGGTAGCTGTAGCCATGGATTTTCCTCCTGGTGAGGGACACCTGTCCGGCGGCGAGGGGCCTCGCGTATGGACAGCTAGACCGCCTGCGGCGCGTGCCGTGGGCCTGGTGTGGGATGGACGCTGAGCCAGCGAGCGGTGTTGCTAACGTGCGAGTGCGATCAGGGCTGTGCGAAGGCGGGGGCTGATCTGGGTATAGCAGACCTCAGGGGCGATGCCAGAGCTGCCCCTCCCACGACTTCTATACAGCTTTAGATCTCAGGGAGTCTGCTTGAGGAGTGCCTGATGCTTCAGGTGTAAACATTATAACAACCCGCAAGGGGCGCGTCAAGGAATTTATGTCGTGTTAGCTTTCCACCAGGAGGCCATCAGATCCGGTCATTATCCGCAGATGACGCAGATGCCGCAGATTGAGCGGCCCAGCGATAGGCCGGAAATCTGAGGCATCTGTGGAGAAGGCGCGCCAGGAGCTCGGCGAGGGCTGCGGCGAGGGCGGCCACATCGCCTGGCGGGCACGCCGTAGTGTGCGTCGATCTGGCGGCGGCAGTAGGTGCTGGTGGTGAGCACAAGCGGGGCGCGGCGGGCGTTGCGCCGCTCCAGGCGCGCGAGCGACCAGAGCATGTGGCGCACTCCGCCACGCTCGTGGCGCAGCTCCTCGGCGATCACGCCCTTGACGCTGCACACGTAGGGGGCGGGGGCGCTACCAGATACAAGAAAGCCGTCGATGTGGAAGCCGATGATCAGGTTGTACGGCAGGGCGCGCAGCAGGCAGGGAGGGCGAGGTTGAAGAGCAGGCGGCGGGCCGTGAGGCTGGCGGGGCGCGCAACTGTGGGCGCAACGCTCCCCCACGGCGCGCGTTCACGCGCCCGCCTGCCGACCATCACGTCGCCTTAGCGTGGGAGTGTGAATATCAGGTATCATTACTGTAGTGGCACGCTTCTTGTGGTGACTGACTAGACATACGCGGCCCAGCACGCACTGGCAGCGCGGTGACAAACGTCATCTTGCGCGCCTGCGCCGCTCGCTGCTGTGTTCACCGCGGGTCTTGGGCACACGTGAGCATCCCCGTCGGTCGCCCGTTCTCCCCCCTCGGGGGGCCGGCTGCTCACATGTGCTTAGCCCGAAGCCCTCTCCCATTCCCCCTGGGAGAGGGCACTTCTTTGAGGTTGACACCGGGCGCCCCGGCAGGCATAATGCCACCGCACCACCCAGCGGCCCTCCAGCGCCTCCCTTCCCCATGATCGAGATCGACCACGTCACTTACAGCTACCCCGGCAGTTCTCGCCCCGCCCTGAGCGACCTGAGCCTGCGCATCCCCGAGGGCGAGTTTCTGCTCGTCTGCGGGCCGAGCGGCGCCGGCAAGAGCAGCGCGCTGCGCCTGCTGAACGGCCTGGTGCCCCACTTTCACGGCGGCCACTTCGCGGGCCGCGTGCGGGTCTGGGGCCGCGATACGCTGGCCCACCAGCCGCGCGAGCTCGCAGACCTGGTGGGCTTTGTGTTTCAGGACCCCGAGAGCCAGTTCGTGGTGGATGTGGTCGAGGACGAGATTGTTTTCGGCATGGAGAACCTCGGCCTGCCTCAGCCGATCATGCGGCGGCGCGTGGAGGAGGTGCTCGACCAGCTGGCGATCGCCCACCTACGCCGCCGCCGCGTCTCCTCGCTCAGCGGCGGCGAGCGCCAGCGCGTGGCCGTCGCCGCCGCCCTCGCCACCCAGCCGCGCGCCCTCGTGCTGGATGAGCCCACCAGCCAGCTCGACCCGCACGGCGCTGAGGAGCTGCTCACCGCGCTCCAGAAGCTCAACGCCGACCTCGGGATCACCATTGTGCTCTGCGAGCATCGCCTGGAGCGCGTGGTGCAGTATGTTGATCGCGTGCTGTATCTAGATGGTGGACGGTGGACGGTGGACGGTGATCCGAGCAAGGACGGCCCTGCGCCGCCGCCTTTGATGCTCGTCGGCCCGCCGCGCGAGGTGCTGGCGCAGATCCCGCTCGCCCCGCCGCTCCAGGCCCTCGGTCGCGCCCTCGGCTGGCAGCCGCTCCCGCTCACGATCAAAGAGGGCCGCAGCTTCGCCCGCCAGATACCGTCCACCGTCCACCGTCCACCGTCCACCGTCCACCGCCCACCGTCCACCGCCCACCGTCCACCGTCCACCGTCGTGGCCGCGCTCCACACCGTCACCGCGCGCTACGGCGAGCACGAGGCGCTGTATCGCCTGAGCCTGGAGCTGCACGCCGGGGAGCTGCTCGCCCTGATGGGGCGCAACGGCAGCGGCAAGAGCACCCTGCTCAAGTGCCTGATCGGCCTGGTGCGCCCGCAGGCAGGCCGCGTCGAGCTGCGCGGGCGCGACATCGCCCGTGTCGCCGTGGAGGATCTGGCCGGCGAGGTGGGCTACGTGCCCCAGGATCCGCGCAGCATCCTCTACCACGACACTTTGCGCGAGGAGCTGGCCTTCACGCTGCGCGGGCGCGGCCTGGCGCCCGCTGCGGCCGAGGGCGCGATCGCCGAGACCCTCGCAGCCCTTGGTATCGCCCAGCTCGCCGACGCCTACCCACGCGACCTCAGCGGTGGCGAGGCCCAGCGCGCCGCCATGGCCGCCATCCTGGTGGGCGGCCCCTCCATTCTGCTGCTCGACGAGCCCACACGTGGCCTGGATTATCTGGCCAAGGCCGACCTCGCACGCCTCCTGCGCAGCCTCTGCGCGCGTGGCACCGCGATCATCATGGCCACCCACGATGTGGAGCTGGTGGCCGCGTGCGCCGACCGTGTCGCCCTGCTCGGCGAGGGCGAGCTGGTGGTGGATGGGCCGGCCCCAGCAATCCTCGGCGACAGCCTGCTGTTCTCCTCGCAGATCGCCAAGCTCTTTCCCGGCAGCGGCTGGCTGGCCCTGGGCGACGCCCTGGCCGTGCTCGCGCCGGGGGCAAAGGAACGCCATGAATCGCCTGCTCCCTAGCCTGCTGCTGCTCGCCCTGCTGCTCACCCCTGCCGCAGCTGCCACCCCCGCCCGCGCCCAGGAGCCCATCCAGCAGATGCGCGCCTTCTGGGTGGACGCGCTCAATCCCGGCTTCTACAACCACCCGCAGGTCGACGAACTGGTAGACAATGTGGTGCGCGCCGGGGCCAACACGATCATTGTGCAGGTGCGCCGCCACGGCGACGCCTGGTATAACAACAGCTTCGAGCCGCGTGCCGCCGACCCGCGCCTCGCGCCCGCCGAGGCCTTCGACCCGCTCGGCTACCTGCTCGCCAAGGCCCACTCCCAGGGCATCCAGGTTCACGCATGGCTGGTGGTCTCTGTGGCCTGCCGCCCCACAGATCGGCTCTGGGGCCACCCGCAGCACGTCTGCACCGCCCACGGGCCGGGTGCGCAGGGCGCCGAGCGCTGGACAACGGCCACATTCGAGGGCGTGCAGGTGGGCGATCTCGACTTCGGCCACCCCGCATCGATCAGCTACCTTGAGGGCGTCGTCCAGCATCTGATCGGCGCCTACCCCGCGCTCGACGGCATCCACTGGGACTACATCCGGCTCGCTGGCAAAAACTACGGCTACAACCAGGTGAGCCTTGATCGCTTCAACAGCGCCAACGGACGCGCGCCCGGCAGCCGCCCCGGCCCCGACGACCCCGCCTGGGGCCAGTGGCGCCGCGACCGTGTGACGGAGCTTGCGCGCAGGCTCTACATCCGCGCCAAGGCCCTGAAGCCGAGCATCCAGGTGAGCGCCGCCACGATCACCTGGGGCGGCCTGGGGAGCGATGGCAACTTCGCCGCCTCGGCGGCCTACGAGCGAGTCTTCCAGGACTGGCCGGCCTGGCTGGAGGAGGGCATCCTGGATTTTGCCGTGCCCATGCACTACTTCGAGGAGGGCGTGCCGCGCTCACGGGGCTGGTACGACAGCTGGCTGAGCTTCGACAGGGGGCGCGCGGGGCGGCGCGCGATCGTGGCGGGTGTGGGCGCGTGGCTCAACACGCCAGAGCAGAACCTGGGCCAGGTGCAGCGCGCGCTTGCACCGGATGCGAGCGGTCGCGCCCTGGCGGGGGTGGCTTTCTTCTCGTACGCCAGCCCGCGCAGCGGCGCCAACCCGCAGTCGCGGCGCGCCTTTATGGATCAGCTGCGGGCCACTGTCTTTGCGCAGCCCGCGCGGGCGCCCGCCTGGCCCTGGATCGCGTCGCCCACCGGCGGCCACCTTCAGGGCATCGCCACTGTGGGCGGCCAGGTAGTGCCGGGCGCCAAGGTCAGCCTGATCCGCGACGGCGTCTGGCTGCGCGACATCTTCGCCGAGGGCGATGGCTGGTTCGGCGCCGTGGAGCTGCCGCCCGGCGCGTACACGGTGGCCATTACCGCCCCCGACGGGCGCCAAGAGTGGCGGCAGGGCGCCGTAAGCCCAGGCCTTGTGACGAGCCTGTAGCCAAGCTTCCGGGAAGCTATCTTGGCCGCTTGCTCTGGTGGCCCGACTCCACGGCGCGCAGGTGGAGTAGCAGGTTCGGGTAGAGCAGGTTCAGCCGCTCGAGGGCCGGGGTGGAGAGCGCCCAAACCTCGCTAGGGGCGATGGCCTGCGCGGTGGCGCTCCGCGGCATGCCGTAGAGCGCTGAGCGCCCGCCGAAGAACTCGCCCGGCGCGTGCAGCTCCTCGATCTGTGTGCCGTGCTCGTCGGTAAACAGGATGCTGCCGCGCTTGAGCAGAAAGCCCTCGTAGCCGACATCGCCGTAGGCGAAGAGCTGCTCGCCGGGGGCCAGCAGGCGCGGCTCCAGATCCAGCGTCAGGTCGAGCAGGCTGGCCCACGGCAGCTCGCGCAGCACCGGCAGGCTAGCCAGCCAATCGGCCCGCGCAAACGCGGCTGCCAGGCCCAGCTCGCGCGCCGCCGGCCCGAACACCTCCGGCGAGAGCCGTAGCAGCGCCACGCTTCCGCGTGCGAGCATGGTGCTCGAGCGGGCATCGCCGAGGATGGCGCCGCGCTCGCCGATGCTGCTGCCCCGGCCTAGCGTGCGTACCTGCGAGCCGCCGATGCGGATCTCCACCAGGCCAGAGTGGACAATATACGCGCAGCCGTCCGAGGCGTCGCCCTCGCTCAGGATCGTCGCCTGGTCGGGCCAGTTGATAATCTCGGCGGCCTTGGCAAGGGCCAGGCGCTCGATGACGGGCAGGCGTGCGAAGAGCGGACAGGCCGCGATCGTCTCCACGATCTCGGCGAGCTCGTCGTCGGGCAGGGGGGCGCCGAGGCCCACGATGTGGCCGCTGTCCGCAAACTCGATCCGCCCCGCCATCGCGCCGCTGTCGTCGGGCAGCAGATGCTTGCTGGTATGGGCCAGCACCAGGCGCTGGCTCTTTGCGGTGAGCGCCTGAAGCAGCCGCGGGGTGAGCGTGCTGTGGATCGCGCCGCCGCCAACATCCTGCACCAGCACACTGGCGCCCTCGGCGAAGCGCACCAGATCGTCGCGTCGGGCGGCGGTGAGCACGCCCCGCTCCACCAGTTCGGCGAACCACTCCTCGTCGTAGCGCATGTCGCCCGAGTAGCAGACCCCGTTCACCCGCACGGCGATGGTGGGAATGGAGTGGACCGCGTAGACCGCCTCGAAGCGGCGCCCCTCCAGCTCTAGCGGTGCGCCGGGGTTAAGCGGGAAGTGGTCGAACAGCGCGCGCACATCGGGCTCGGGCAGGGCGAGCATGGCACCGAGTACCCGCAGCAGGCTCTGGTAGATCAGATCCGAGGTTACCAGCCGCACGCGATGGCTGCCCATCAGGATCAGCTCCGGCAGGCCAGCCAGATGATCCTCGTGCAGGTGTGAGAGCACCACCTCGGCCACGTGGCTCGGCGAGACGCCCAGGTTACCCAGGCGCATCACTACGTAGGCAGCGGCATCAAAGAGCGTCGCCTGGGTCTGCGCGGTGGTGCCGAGGTAGGCCAGGAAGCAGGTGGTGATCCCGGTGGGGTCGAAGCCGTCGGAGCCGCCAATAAACTGGAGCGTAAGCTCCTGGCGGTGCAGCGGGCGGGGCGGCGCCAGCATAAGCGGCGTGGCCACTGTATCGATGTGGGTGCCCAGCTGGGCCACTGGCACGCCGCCCTCGTGAAAGATGAACTGCTCGCCCTCCAGCGTGATCCGGGTGGGGCCAAGCTCGCCGCCGCCCGTCTCCAGGCTTACAATCTCGGCCAGATCGTCGTAGCGTGGGGCGCGTCCGAGCGGCGGGAAGACAGCAACCGCAGCGCACTCGGCCTGGATCCAGCCGTACTCGCCGTAGCTCGCCAGGCTGGCGGGGCCGCTGATCGTCTCCTCGAGGATGTTGCGCAGGCGCTGGGCCTGGCCCTCGGTGGGCGTGATCAGCCGCACCTTGCGGCCCTTCACGAAGTAGTTAGAGTAGAGCAAGAACTCCACGCTGGCGTAGTTGCTGCCACGGCGCACAAAGCCGCTGGAGCCAAGCTCGCTGCCGGGGGCCACATCGGGGGGCAGCAGGATGATCGCGGGGGGCGTGAGGCCGGCGGCGATCAGATACTTCAGCGTCTCGGGTGGGCAATTTACGAGGACATCACCCGCCAAGGTGTTGACGATGGAGACAGTGTTGGGCAGCGCGGTGATCCGTTCGGGCGCGCTGGTCGGCGGGTTTGCGCTACTCATCGGCGAGCTTCCTTTCGCGGACATGTGGGGATGATAAATGCCCCGCCCCAGGCGCTGGGGCCGGCCACACTCCCTCACAGAGTACTAAAGTAAACGCTGGCCGTAGTGCTGTTCGCGCAATATTATCGCACATCTCGCCGCCATGTGTGCAGCCCGACCGGGCGTGGCCCTATGCTATAATGCGGGGAACTAGCAACGACCGAGGAGGCACGTATCTATGTCCGGCCATTCGAAATGGCATACGATCAGGCGCTCGAAGGGCGTCGTCGACCAGCGCCGCGGCCAGCTGTTCACCAAGCTCGCCAAGGACATCACCCTCGCCGTGAAAGAGGGCGGCGGCGGCGACCCTGAGATGAACTTCCGCCTGCGCCTCGCCGTGGACAAGGCGAAGGCCAATAATATGCCCAACGATAGCATCCAGCGCTCGGTTGATCGCGGCCTGGGCAAGGGCAACGAGCTGGCCCTGGAGGAACTCTACTACGAGAGCTATGCCCCCGGCGGCATCGCCCTGATGATCGAGGCGGCCACTGATAACCGCAACCGCACCAACTCCGACGTGCGCGCCGTGATCAGCAAGGCAGGTGGCACCCCCGGTGAGCCCGGCTCCGTAAGCTGGATGTTCGAGCTCAAGGGCCTGATCAGCGTGGATCTCACTGGCACTAAGCTCGACCCCGACGAAGTGCAGCTGATCGCCATCGACGCCGGCGCCGACGACGTGGAGGCAATCGGCGACGAGCTTGAGATCTACTGCGACTGGACGCAGCTCAACACTGTGCGCCTGGCGCTGCTCGCCCAAAAGATCCCCATCACCGGCGCCGAGAAAACCATGCGCCCCAAGACGGCGGTGGAGCCCGAGGAGAAGGAGGCGCTCTCCGTGATGCGCCTGATCGAGAAGCTTGAAGACCTCGACGATGTCCAGAAGGTCTACTCGAACCTCCACGTGAGCGACGAAGTCGCGGCGAAGTTCGAATGAGAACGCTCGGCATCGACCCTGGCACGGCGATTATGGGCTGGGGCGTGGTAGACGAGCAGGACGGCCAGCTGAGCCTGGTGGATGTGGGCGTGCTGACCACGCCTGCCGGCATGCCTCACCCCGAGCGGCTGCGCATCCTCTACGACGGCCTGTGCGCGGTGATCGCGCGCCATCGCCCGGACACCTCGGCCATCGAGGAGCTATTTTTTGGCAAGAATGTGAACACGGCGCTCACCGTCGGGCAGGCGCGCGGCGTGGCCCTGCTGGCGCTCCAGCAGGCCGGCCTGCCGATCGGCGAGTACAAGCCCCTGGCCGTGAAGCAGGCCCTGGCTGGCTACGGCGGCGCCGACAAAAAGCAGATGCAGGAGATGGTGCGCCTTACGCTAAGGCTCGCCAGCATCCCCAAGCCGGACGACGCCGCCGACGCCCTCGCCATCGCGATCTGCCACGCCTACACCGCGCCCACGCTGCTACGTCGGATGGAGCAGTAATGCCATCTACTCGCCGCCCCGGCGCCCCCGCCGATCTTGAGGAGCTGCGGCCGCAGCTGTTCATCATCCACAACCCTGCCGCCGCCCCCATCCTGCGCGGCGAGGGCGACCGCGAGGGCGACCGCTTCCAGCTTACCTCGTGGCGCCGCGACGGGCTGCTGGCCCGCCTGCGCGTGCGTGGCTTCACCGTCCACACCCTGGAAAATCAGATCGCCGCCCTGCCCGGCCTGCCGTACGCAGTGCGCCTTGGGCCGCCTGTGGTGCGCGCCCTGGCCGCAGGCGAGCGGATCAGCTACTTCGCCCTGGACGCGCCTGGCTGGCAGCCCGCCCCGCCCGCCCCCGGCTCGCCCGGCAGCGTGCGCCTGCGTGAGGGCTGGGTGATCCGTCGCCGCAAGGGGCGCGGCCCCGGCGCCTACTATCTTGTGGTGCCTGGCACGCTGCGCCCGCTCCCGGAGGACGAGGCCCTGCGCCGTGGCTACGCCGCCGCAGACGGCGCGTTCGTCATGGTCGGTATAGCCGAGAACGGCGAGCTGCTGATGCCCGACCTCCCGCTCCCGCCGGAGCACCGAGTCCTGCTGGGGCGTATCGCCACGCGCACCCCCGATGGCTGGCGCATCCCCCGCGAGCACGCCGAGCTGGTAGACGATCTGCTCGCCCGCCTGGGCCTCCAGATGCGAACGAGATCGTAGGGACAAGGAGACAAGGAGACACCTAGCGGCGCCGTCAGGCGGTCTCCTTGTCTCCTTGTCTCCCGGTCTCCCGGTTTCCCGCTGTTCCCTACCGCCCCTGCTCACCCTTCAGCTCCGCGATCAAGCTCTGCGTCGCCAGATAGGCTGGACGCGGGCTCCAGTCGGGGTTGAGGATGCCGAAGGCCGCCTGCTCGTGGTCGGGGTTACCCTGCTCGCCCCAGAGCACCGCGAAGTTTATGTTCCAGAGGAACATATTGCCCACGAAGGGGTATTGCTCGTAGGTGCGGCGCATGGCGGCGCTGATGTACTCGGCCTGCTGCTCACGCGAGACGAAGTTGCCGAACTCGTAGCCGGGCGTGTTGTTCGGTGTGGCCCAGCCATACTCGGTGATCCAGGCCTCTTTGTCGGCCATGCCGTACTGCTCCATCCAGGCGCGTACATTCTCGATATGGCGGAAGTAGTGGGTCTCGTCGTCGTTCCAGCAGCGGTCGGGCGCGGGCGTGCAACCCTCGATGA
>JAYUYB010000422.1:0-4073 GCA_043752655.1 Chloroflexota bacterium | reverse complement strand
GTGATCCTGGTCCACTCACGCGACCGCATCCTGCCGGAGTTGAGCGCGCCCCTCGCGGCCTACGCGCTGAAACGCATGCGCGCGCGCGGCGTCACCTTCAAGCTCAATACGCGCCTGATCGACGCGCGCCCCGGCGCCATTGTCCTCCAGCCCGACGAGGAGCTGCGCACCGAGACGCTGATCTGGACGGCGGGCACGGCGCCGAGCCCACTTATCCAGAGCTTGCCGGCGGCGCACAATAAACGTGGTGCTGTTGTGGTCGAGCCGACCATGGCCGTGCCGGGGCTGCCGGGCGTATGGGCCCTGGGCGACTGCGCCGAGGTGCCAAACGCCCACGACAATCAGCCGAGCCCGCCCACAGCGCAGTTCGCGCTGCGCCAGGCCAAGCTGCTGGCGAAGAACCTGCACGCCAGCCACAGTGGTGGCGCACTCAAGCCCTTCGAGTTCGCAGCCCTGGGCGTGCTGGCAGTGATCGGCCACCAGACGGCCTGCGCCGAGCTGACCATCCCGCTCTCCGGCGGCAAAACCGTGCGCTTTTCTGGGCTGCTCGCCTGGCTGATGTGGCGGGGCGTCTACCTCAGCAAGCTGCCGGGGCTGGAGCGGCAGGTGCGCGTGCTCACCGACTGGGTGATCGAGCTGTTCTTCCCGCGCGACATCGTGCAGACGATTGATCTCCAACCGGCGCCTGCCATGTTCGAGAACGCGCCGCCTGTGCCGCAGCGCGCCGATGTCGTTGTGCCCACCAGGCCAGGCCGTGACTAGTGTACAAGCGAGGGCGAAGATGACACTGCGAACAACGGCACTGCTCACCGGGATTGTGGCGGGCACTTTAGGCGGCGGTGTCGTCGCCCTGATCGGCGGGTTGCCGATCACGCTGCTCGTGGCCCTCGGTGCAGTGTATGGGCTACTTTTTGCGGCGCTCGTGGGTAGACGCGCTGTAACGCCCGGCGCCGGGCTGCTCTGGGGGCTTGGCACTGCGCTCCTCGCCTGGGTCCTTGGCCCCGGCGGGGCGGTGCCGATCATGCGCGGCGGCTCGTCGGGCGCCACGGTCGAGGCGCTCCGCGCTGCCTTCCCGCTGCTGATCGCGTTCATGCTCGGACTCGGTGCGCCCGTTGGCCTCGCCGTCGGCACGCTCAACCTGATGCAGGGCGGCGCGCTCCAGGGCCGACAGCCCTTTAACCTGGCGCGCGCCTTGGTGGTCGGCGGGCTGGCCGGGCTGCTCGGCGGGCTGGCCTTTAGCGCCTGGATGGCCCAGGTCAACTTTTTCCCGCTGATCGCGGGCATCGCTGGCTCGCGCTCGCCGGGCCTCGGGCTCGCGCTGCACTTCCTGATCGCTCTGGTGATCGGGGTCAGCTTTGGCCTGCTCTTCCAGCGCGACATCTGCGGCTACGGGTCGGGCATGAGCTGGGGGATGGCCTACGGGCTGCTCTGGTGGTTCCTCGGGCCGCTCACCATACTGCCCTTGCTCACTGGTGGCGACCCTAGCTGGGATCTTACTCAGCTGGTCGCCGACGATCCACAGCTACTGCGGCTGCGCTTCGGCTCGCTGATCGGCCACATCATCTACGGCCTGATCCTTGGCCTGGTCTACGCGATCTTCGACCGGCTCTGGGTCTGGTTTTTCACCGAGACCGACCCGATCAACCGGGAGCCAGAGGGGCCAGGCGTGATCACGCTGCGGGCGTTCGGCTGGGGCGCCCTCGCCAGCCTGGTCGGCGGGCTGCTCTTCAGCCTGGTGATGCTCGCCACTGGTGTGCTGCCCACCGTCGCGCGGCTCGTGGGCGGGTCGTCGCCCCAGCTTGGGCTGCTCGTTCACCTGCTGATCAGCGTCGTGATCGGCATCAGCTACGGCCTGCTGTTCGTGCGCGAGGCGCCCGACCCAGGCTCATCGGTGGTCTGGGGGCTCACGTATGGGCTGATCTGGTGGTTCGTCGGCCACCTGACGCTGCTGCCCATCCTGCTCGGCGGGCAGTTTGCGTGGACACCCGAGGCGGTGGCGGTGGGGCTGCCCTCGCTGCTCGGGCACCTGCTCTACGGCGCTGGGACGGCCCTGGTCTTTCTATGGTTCGAGCGGGGCCACGCGGCCTGGCTGCGGCTCGACCCGCGCTTCGCCGCCCGTGAGGCCCGCCTGCGCCGCCCCGTCGGCACGCCCGCGCCCGCCCTCTGGCTGTTCGTGCTCGGCGCGAGCGTGCTGCTTCCACTGTTGCTGCAGCCGTAGCCACTTTGCGCGTGTCCCGGCGCCTCAGGGCGCCCATCTTCCAGGAGGCCTCGTTTGAGCTACCAGTTGTCGACCGAGCAGCAAGCGATCACCACCATCCGCACGCTGGCGATGGATGCCGTGCAGGCGGCCAACTCCGGCCACCCCGGCACCCCGATGGCCATGGCGCCCGTGGCCTATACGCTCTGGCAGCGCTTCTTGCGCTTCGACCCCGCCGACCCGATCTGGCCCGACCGCGATCGTTTTGTGCTCTCGATCGGCCACGCCTCCACGCTGCTGTACGCCATGCTGCACCTCACCGGCGTCAAGTCCGTCAATCCCAAATACGAGGTGCTGGGTGAGCCTGCGGTCACGCTCGACGACATCCGGCGCTTCCGCCAGCTCGACAGCAAGTGCCCCGGCCACCCCGAGTATCGCTGGACCTCCGGCGTCGAGACGACCACCGGCCCGCTGGGCCAGGGCGTGGCGACCAGTGTGGGCATGGCGATTGCGGCCCAATGGATGGCTGCCCACTACAACCGCCCCGGCTTCGACCTCTTCACCCACTCGGTCTACGCCATGGCGGGCGATGGCTGCATGATGGAGGGCCTCTCCGGCGAGGCGGCCTCGCTGGCAGGCCACCTGAGGCTGGGGAACCTCTGCTGGATCTACGACAACAACAAGATCACGATCGAGGGCCACACCAACCTGGCCTTCAGCGATGATGTGGCGACCCGCTTCATCGGCTACGGCTGGAATGTCACCCGCGTGGGCGACGCCAACGATCTGGAGATGCTCGACCGGGCCCTGCGCACCTTCAAGGCTACCAGCGACCGGCCCACCCTGATCATCGTGGACAGCCACATTGCCTACGGCTCGCCCAACAAGCAGGACACCCACGCCGCCCACGGCGAGCCCCTGGGCGAGGAGGAGATCCGTCTCACCAAGCGCGCCTATGGCTGGCCTGAGGACGCGACGTTTCTGGTGCCCGACGCGGTGCCGGCCCACTTCCAGGCGGGCATCGGCGCTCGCGGGGCCGAGCTGCGCGGCGCCTGGCTCGCGCTCTTTGAAGCCTACGGCGCCCAATACCCCGAGCTGGCCGACCAGCTGCTGCGCATCCAGCGGCGCGAGCTGCCGACAGGTTGGGATGCCGCGCTGCCAAGCTTCGCGCCCGACCCCAAGGGCGTGGCCGGGCGCGAAGCCTCCAGCAAGGTCTTGAACGCCCTGGCCCAGACAATCCCCTGGCTGATCGGCGGCGCCGCCGATCTCGCACCCTCGACGAAAACCCGCCTGACCTTCGACGGCGCGGGCGACTTCGGCGCCGCCAGCTACGGCGGGCGCAACTTCCACTTCGGCATCCGCGAGCACGCCATGAGCGCGGCGCTCAACGGCATGGCCCTCAGCAAGGTGCGCCCTTTTGGCGCAGGCTTCTTGATCTTCAGCGACTACGCCCGGCCCGCCATCCGCCTCTCCGCGCTGATGGAGATCCCGACCATCCACATCTTCACCCACGACTCGATCGGCGTCGGCGAGGACGGCCCGACCCACCAGCCGGTCGAGCAGCTGGCCGCCCTGCGCGCTGTGCCTGGCCTGATCGTGCTGCGCCCCGCCGACGCCAACGAGGTGGTCGAGGCATGGCGCGTGATCGCGCAGCTGCGCCACGAGCCTGCCGTGCTGGTGCTCTCGCGGCAAGCCCTACCGACCCTGGACCGTACAGTCTATGTTGCGGCGTCGGGCGTCGCGCGCGGCGCCTATGTGCTGGCCGATGCCGCCGACGGCAGGCCCGACGTGCTGCTGCTGGCCTCTGGCAGCGAGGTGGCGCTCTGCGTCGGCGCCTACGAGCAGCTGAAAGCTGAAGGGATCAAGGCGCGGGTCG
>JAYUYB010000421.1:0-4074 GCA_043752655.1 Chloroflexota bacterium | reverse complement strand
GCCCCCTGCTGCCCTATCTGACCGCAGCGGTAACGGCCTATTGGGCCGGTCAACCCGCACCGGTGCGCATCCCAGCAGACACCCCCTGAACGGATACGTATGCCTACATCACTCCGTGTCTTACTGCTGGAAGATCGACCAGCAGATGCCGAACTGACACTGCACGAGTTGCGTCGATCCGGCTTCGCGCCAGAGTGGCTGCTGGCAGAAACCGAGGCCGAGTACCTGGCGGCGCTCGACCCGGCGCTCGACCTTATCCTCGCCGACTACTCCTTGCCCCAGTTCGACGCGCTGCACGCGCTCGAGCTGCTGCGTGCGCGCGGGCTAGATATTCCCTTTATCATCGTGTCCGGTACGATCGGCGAGGAGGTGGCGGTGGCGGCCATGCGCCAGGGCGCCACCGACTACCTGCTCAAGGATCGGCTCGCGCGCCTGGGCGCGGCTGTGGAGCGCGCGCTGGAGCAGCGCCAACTGCGCCTTGAGATGCAGCGGGCCGAGGCGGCGCTTCAGGAAAATGCCAGGCTGCATCAGGCAGTCTTGCGTGCGCTCACGGCCCACATTGCCGTGCTCGATGCGAGCGGGACGATCATCGCGGTTAACGACGCATGGATGCAATTCGCACATGAGCACGGCGACCCACTGCTACACGCGACGGGCGTTGGCGTCAACTACCTGGAGATCTGCCGCCGCGCCGTCTCTCGCTTTAACGATCCCGAGGCTGCTGTTGTACTCGCTGGGCTCCAGGCGATCTTCGACGGGCATGAGTCACACTTTGCACTAAAGTATGGCTGCCAGACCCCAACGGAAATGCGCTGGTTTATGATGCAAGCGACGCCCATGGCAAGCCATGGCGGGGTCGTCATCGCGCACGAGGATATCACGGCGGTGTGGCAGGCCAAAGAGGCGCTGCGGGAGAGCGAAGAGCGCTACCGCCTGATCGCCGAGCACACCGAGGATTTGATCAGCCTGCGCGATCAGGCCGGGCGCTTTGTCTATGTCAACCCCTCGTATCAGCAGGTGCTCGGCTACAATCCCAGCGAGCTGATCGGCCGGGCTGCAGTCGAACTGGTTCACCCCGACGATCAACTGGCGTTACAGGCCACTCTGCGCGAGCTAACCCACGTCGGCACGGCCCACGTCACCCAGCGCCAGCAGCATGCCGATGGCTCGTGGCGCTGGATCGACGAGCAGGTTACGGCGGCGGTGCAGCAGGGGGCGGGCTATAGCGTAGGTATGGGCCGCGATATCACCGAGCGCCGACGCCTTGAAGCGCAGTTTTTCCAGGCGCAGAAAATGGAGAGCGTCGGGCAGCTTGCAGGTGGCATTGCGCACGACTTCAACAATCTGCTGACGGCGATCAGTGGCTACGCCGAGCTAGCGCTGGTGCAGCTACCGATTGATGCCGAGATAGCTGGCGATCTCGAAGAGATCATCAAGGCGGCTGCGCGGGCCGCCACGCTCACGAGTCAGCTGCTGGCATTCGCCCGTAAGCAGGTGATCGAGCCCCAGGTGCTCAACCTCAACGTACTGCTCGCCGAGATCGAGAAGCTGCTCCGGCGCCTGATCGGCGCAGATATTGATCTCGTCACGCGCCTGGCGCCCGATCTAGGTCAGATTAAGGCCGACCCTGGCCAGATCGAGCAGGTGCTCGTTAATCTGGCCGTGAATGCCCGTGACGCAATGCCGGACGGCGGTAAACTTACCATCGAGACGAGCAATATCCTGCTGGATCACGCCTTTGCACAACAGCATCTTGGCGTCACCCCCGGCCCATACATCTTCATCGCCGTCAGCGACACCGGGATCGGCATGGATGCCCAGACGCAACAGCACGCCTTCGAGCCATTCTTTACGACGAAAGGGCTGGGCCACGGTACGGGTTTAGGCCTGGCGACATGCTATGGCATCGTCAAACAGCACGGCGGCCACATCTGGGTCTATAGCGAGCCGCAGCGCGGGACGACCTTCACGATCTACCTGCCCCGGATCGCAGCGTCGGTCGAGCCGCAGCCTTCGCCCCTTGCCGTTGGTAACCTGCCACGAGGTAGCGAGACTGTGCTGCTGGCCGAGGATGACCCCGCAGTTCGCGCGCTAGCGGCACGCGTGCTCCGCGAACAGGGCTATACCCTGCTGGAAGCAGCCGATGGCGAAGCAGCGCTGCACCTGGCGTACGCCCACACCGGCGCGCCGATCCACCTGCTGCTCACCGACCTGGTGATGCCGCATATGAATGGCAAGGCACTGTGCCAGCAGCTCAATCTAGAATGGCCGGACATGAAAACGCTCTTCATCTCGGGCTATGCCGACGACGCGATCGTCCAGCACGGCTGGCTGGAGCAAAGCATGGCCTTTCTGCACAAGCCCTTTTCGCCCACAGCCTTGGCGCGCAAGGTCCGCGAGGTCTTAGACGCCTCGCCGCGTAGCGCTGTACAAGGAACGTAATGAAGACCTTCTACGCGGTTCTGGGCAATGCGCTCGTGGCGTTTCTCGCCAATACATTTGTCTGGTTTGCAGTCACCTTCTGGGTCTACCTGCAAACGAGGTCCGTCATCGCCACCTCGGTGATGGCAGGCGTCTACACCGGCACCGTCGCCGTCTCCGGGTTTTTCCTGGGCTCGCTGGTCGACCGCTACCCCAAAAAAGCGGTGATGCTCTTCTCCAGCGGCATCTCGCTGCTGCTCTACCTGGTCGCCGGCAGCCTCTACCTGGTATTCCCGGCGAGCAGCTTCACCGTCGCGTCTAGCCCGCTGCTCTGGCTCTTCATCGTGCTCACCCTACTGGGCGCCCTCGCCGGGAACCTGCGCGTGATCGCGCTCTCGACCCTGGTGACGATCCTGGTGCCCGAGGGGAGCCGTGACCGGGCCAACGGCCTCGTCGGCACCGCCAACGGGGTTGCCTTTCTCGGCGCGTCGATCTTCAGCGGTCTGGCCGTCGGCTTCCTGAGCATCTTCTGGGTGCTCGCCCTGGCCGTGGGGCTCACCGCGCTCGTCATCGGCCACCTCTGGACGATCGCCATCCCCAGGCGCGAGGTCGCCCACGCCGAGGCGCACGGCGATATGGTCGATATCCCCGGCACGATCGCCGCTATCAGGCTGGTGCCTGGGCTGTTCGGGCTGATCTTCTTTCACACCTTTAACAATTTCCTGGGCGGCGTCTTTATGGCGCTGATGGACGCGTACGGCCTGCTGCTGGTCTCGGTGCAGGTCTGGGGTGCCCTGTGGGGCGTCCTGAGCGTGGGCTTCATCATCGGCGGGCTAGCGGTGGCGCGGCGCGGGCTGGGCCGCTCGCCGCTGCGCACGCTGTTCCTCGCCAACATCGCGATGTGGTCGATCTGCGTGGTCTTCACGCTCCAGGCGTCGATCGTGCTGCTTGCAGTCGGCATGTTTGTGTACCTCTGCCTGATCCCGGTGGTCGAGGCGGCCGAGCAGACCATCCTTCAGCAGACGATCCCGCCGGAGCGGCAGGGCCGCGTGTTCGGCTTCGCCCAGAGCGTCGAGCAGGCGGCCTCGCCCGTCACGGCCCTGATGATCGGCCCGATTGCCCAGTTCTTCTTCATCCCGTTCATGACGACCGGCGCGGGCGTCGACCTGATCGGCGACTGGTTTGGCACCGGCGCTGATCGCGGCCTCGCGCTGCTCTTCACGCTGGCCGGCCTGATCGGGCTGGTGGTCACGCTGCTGGCGATGCGCTCGCCCGCGTACCGCGCCCTGGCAACGAACGAGCAGGCGGCTGCCAATACCCTGGCGCTGCGCGACGCCGCCTTGTGATGGCGCACCCACCACGACGACCAACGCGAGGAATTCCTCTCCGCTTGAGGGCATAGCTGTACCCACTCTGCCTGAGCGCCCGAGCCCTTTGGACCACGAAGCCGCGAAGAGCCGCGAACGACCACGCATCTAGCCACGTTACTCTTAGCGGTTTCGCGTTCGCGCGGTTCGTGCCACTTCGCGCCGTTCGCGGTCCAGACGGCGTAAGTGTCGGTGGCACAGCTACTTGCGCCGACTATCACCAAGGGCGACGTATGCGCCCAGCCCGATCAGCGCCCAGCCCGTTGCCCGGCGCTGGAGCTCGCGC
>JAYUYB010000420.1:0-4082 GCA_043752655.1 Chloroflexota bacterium | reverse complement strand
CGAGGCGAGAGGCGCCCGATTTTCCAAGGCGCGCCTGCTGGATAACGGGCAATCTTGCGGCTATTTTGCCTGAGCACGGGAGATGCGGATGAGCCGATCTTTCGTGAGGCACAGTTCTTCCCAAAGTAAGATTCTCTCGTGAGGCCTCGCGGCCACCAATTCTTATTGTCGCTCATCAGCTGGTGCTCGACAACTTCGAGCACATGCTTCCTGCCGCGCCTCAGCTGGCAGCTCTGCTCGCGGCTCTGGCGGAACTGAACCTGATCGTCACCAGTCGCGCGGCGCTGCACCTGCGGGCCGAGCAGGAGTACCCCGTGCCGCCGCCGGCCTTGCCCGAACTGGCAGGGCCGGCGAGCGCAGAGCGGTTGGGTGAGGCTGACGCGGTGAAGCTCTTTATCGAGCGGGCCCGCGCAGTGCGGCCCGACTTCACCCTGACCGACGCGAGCGCCCCGGCCGTCGCCGAGATCTGCACGCGGCTCGACGGGCTGCCGCTGGCGATCGAGCTGGCCGCGGCCCGGCTCAGGCCGTTCGCTCCCGCGACATTGCTCGCACGACTGGGTGACCGCCTGGAGCTGCTTGTCGGCGGCGCGCGCGACCTGCCGGCCCGCCAGCAGAGCCTGCGCAGCACGATCGACTGGAGCTACCGTCTCCTTGGCCGGGAGGAGCAGCTGCTCTTCGCCCGGCTGGGGGTCTTCGCCGGTGGCTGGACGGTGGCGGTGGCTGAGGCGGTGGCGGGCGACGAGCAGCTCCCTGCCGGCCAAGTGCTCGGCCTGCTCGAGGCGCTGAGCGAGAAGAACATGCTCCAGACGCTCCCAGAGCCAGAAGGTGAGCTGCGCTTCCGCATGCTGGAGACGCTGCGCACATACGCGCTTGAGCAGTTGGCCGAGCGGGGCGAGGCCGAGGCGGTGCAGCGGCGCCACGCCGTCCACTTCCTGGCGCTCGCGGAGCAGGCTGAGCCGGAGCTGCGCGGGCCTGCGGCTCGCAGCTGGTTGGATCAGCTGGACCGCGACTACGACAACCTGCGCGCGGCACTGCAGTGGAGCCAGGCCAGTGGTGAGCTTGAGGTCGGCCTGCGCCTGGCGGGAGCGCTCCACGGTCTGTGGGTGATGCGCGACCACCAGCGCGATGGCTACAAATGGCTCACCGAGCTGCTCAGGGTGGCCAATGCCAGCGTGCATGACCGGGTGCGGGGGCGAGCGCTCATGGTCACAGCCTCGCTGGCCAGATTCTTCGGCGAGAACACACTCGTCGAAGAGTTCGCCAATGAGGGCCTGGCAATCGCCGGGACACTCGGCGATCAGAGCATCAGGGCCTGGGGGCTCCTGCAACTCGGCTGGAACGCGAGCCAACAGGGTAAGCTGACAAGCGCGCTTGCGCTACTGGAGGAGAGCCTCCAGCAGTTTGTTGCCGGAGGAGATCAGTTCGGCAGGGCCCAGACCCTCGCTGCGATAGGGTATGCCTACGTTGAGCGGCCCCAGGCAGTACAGTACTACAGCGAGAGCCTGGCGCTGGCGCGCGCGTTTGGATACGATGAGATTAGCTCATATACCGCAACAAAGCTGGGCGAATTCGCGGCCGCCCGTGGCGAGTTCGAACTGGCGGAGACGCACATCCGTGAAGGGGTCGCATTTGCGCGTAACTTGCGGCATCTCTTCATGCTCGCAGGCGCACAATATTCGCTGGTCAAGCTCGCCATGGGGCGGGGTCAGCTGGCGCAGGCAGCAAAGCTCTGTGGCGAGTGTTGCGACATGGCTCGAAAACAGAACGATGTGGGACTCATCGCGCTCACCCTTGGCGTGCTCGGCCGGATCGCCTACTGGCAAGGCGACCCCGAGCTTGCGCGGCAGCAGCACCTCGAGTGTCTGGTGCTCATCGGCGACAGCTTTTCGACCCACCTGTCGCGCCTGACCGCCATGCTCGGCAAGCTGGCGGAGGCCGCAGGTGATCTGACCCAGGCCGCGGCCTACCACGCCGAGAGCCTCGGGCTGTACCGGGCGAACGAGGATTGCATCGGCGTGGCGTGGGCGCAGCGCAATCTGGGCTACGTGAAGCTTGTGCAAGGGGAGCGCACGGCAGCCGCCCATCTGCTGTGCGCCAGCCTCGCAGGCTTGCTTCAGGCCGAGGGGGGACACGATGCGCGCACATCGTACGTTGCGGTGAGCTGCCTGAGCGCTGCGGCAAAGCTGATCGAGCAGCAGGGTGAGGTGAGCTCTGCTGCGCTGCTCTGGGGCGCCGCCGAACTCCTCCAGGAGCGCTTCCCTCCCAGCGCGCTCTGGTACGAGTGCCAGCCAGAGGATCGGCCGCGCATTACTGCCGCCTATACGCGCCTCGCCACCGGCGCTCACGAACCTGACTGGGTGTCCGGTCGCGCACACCCCCTTGACGAGGCGCTAGCCAAGGCGCTGCACCTAATTCAGCACCACAGGGAACGACTGTGACTGTCGGTCGATACCGTGCGCCACCTACCAGAGCGCCGATCATAGTAAAGGCTGTACTGCGGCGTCTAGGCGCTTTGCGCTGCCTACTGCGGTGGAGCGAGAAAGGCAGCAGTATAGATAGCGCCTTGGCGATGGCTCGTGCATAACGGGATCTACGTCGGGCGATGGGTTGTAATGCACTCTCCTGGGCACTAGAAGGCTCCCCAGTGTGGTTTCCCGCATCGGGAAGCCTTTCTCGTTGCTCTCGGCCTTGCTCTAAATGCGTGGCGCAGAAGGTTCTATGAGACGCGGTTCTCCGCGTCACAGTGCGCTAAAGCAGAGCTAGCCGATCCAAACGCGCATTACTGGACTCTGACGAAAAAAGCAGAGAAGCTACGCCTCACGTGGTCGATGAAATCATCGCTGATAGTATGCCACCCTGACCGTTTCGATCGCGCGTCCTTCTGGACTGGTAGTTACGGCTGCGCCTCGCTAGCGGGTCTGGACTGACGCGTCGTAGGTGATCACGCGATGGGATAAAGCGGCCAGCGCTCCTGGTGGCGCGCAACTTGCGTTACGCTTCGGCAGACACGTGCTGATCGCACAAGCTCGCGTATGCTGGTGGAGTAGTTGTACACCCTGCACGCTTGTCAGCAAGGAGTATCCCCATGGCTCGCGTTGTTGTGACCGGCGGGAGCGGCAAAGCCGGGCGCGCCTGCATCGCTGATCTGCTCGACCATGGCTACAGCGTCGTGAATATCGATCGCGCGCCGCCTGCGCAAAGCGACTGCCCATTCGTGCTAGTCGATCTGACCGATTTTGGCCAGACGATCGCGGCGCTCTCGGCGATTGACGAGCGCATCAGCGGCGTCGACGCCGTGGTGCATCTGGCGGCCATCCCCGCGCCGGGCCTCTACCCGAACGCGGTCACGTTTCACAACAACATCCTCAGCACGTATCATATCTTCGAGGCTGCCCGCCAGCGTGGCATAAACAACGTGGTCTGGGCGTCGAGCGAGACCGTGCTAGGGCTTCCATTTGACACGCCGCCGCCCTACGCGCCCCTCGATGAGGCGTATCCCGGCCGGCCTGAAAGCGCGTACGCCCTTTCCAAGCTGCTGGGTGAGGAGATGGCCAAACAGTTTTGCCGTTGGAATCCGGCGCTCAAACTGATCGGACTGCGCTTCTCGAATATCATGGAGCCCTCCGACTATGCGCGCTTCGCCGCGTTTCAGGACGATGCGACCCGGCGCAAGTGGAACCTGTGGGGCTATATCGACGCGCGCGACGCGGCCCAGGCCATCCGCAAGGCGCTTGAGGCGCCGCTCACCGGCGCCGAGGTGTTTATCATCGCGAACGCCGACACGGTGATGCAGCGCCCGAATGCAGCGCTCATGGCCGAGCTGTTCCCCGACGTGCCGCTCGACGCGGGCATCGGGCCGCATCAGACCCTGCTGTCGATCGAGAAAGCTAGGCGCATGCTTGGCTACCAGCCGCAGCATAGCTGGCGTGACTCCGTGCCGACACCGAATAAGGGGTAGACCCATGCACTACACCTCACTCGGCCGCACCGGCGTGCAGATCAGCCGGCTCTGCCTGGGCACCATGAACTTCGGCCCGCAGCCGAGCGAGGCGGAGAGCTTCGCGATCATGGACCAAGCGTTA
>JAYUYB010000419.1:0-9795 GCA_043752655.1 Chloroflexota bacterium | reverse complement strand
GGACGCGCGCCTCGGTCAGCGCGTCGGTTGGTCCAAAGCACCAGCGCTCCGGGTCAGTGCGAAACTGCGCCCACGCAAAGTCGCCGGCGAGGTCGGCGTGGAGAGTGAAGCCGGCCTCGAGCGCGAGCCAATGGAGCAGCGCCTCAGCGGGCGTCGGATTGGCGATGCGCGAGCAGCGTCGCTGCTCGCGGGCGGTCGCAAGCACGTCATGCATCTTGGTTGACCCGTGCTTCTGCACGGCACGTTGATACAGCGTGTGCTGGTAGGCGCAGTAATCGGCGTCGCCCAGGGCAGTGCGTAGCTGCGCCTGGCGAGCGATGCCGCCCGCTCGTGCGAGCGCCCGCTGGCGCTGCCGGTAGGCGCTTTCGCCCAGCGCTTCGCGCAGCTGCGCCTGGCGGGTGCGACCGCCAGCCTGCTGCGGGGCGCTCACTGTGCCACCTCGGTAACAAAGCGCTCAACGGCGGCGAGAAAGCCCTGGATGTCGTTGGGGTCGCGCAGGCGAAAGCGTTCGCCGTTGATCGCTGTCACGCAGACGACTACGATCGCGTCGAGGTCTGCGGTGTTGTTGCCATCGGTGTCGAGGAGGACGTAGGAGCAGAGAAGCAGGGGGAAGCCACCATAGCGACTGTGGAAGAGCGCCGTGCCCGTTGTAGGCACATAAGCCAGCGCGTGCATACAGGTTTCCTTCGATGAAGGCGAATACCTGTGCACGGCCGCACCACCGCGCAGCGGTGGTAACTACTGCTGCGCAATGCGGAATAGAAGTTTTCCGTACTTTGCGCACGGCCTGCGCGTGACGAGTGATAGACGTACCAATATGGCACGTCTATGACCGTCTAAGCAGTCGACGACGTATCAATTTGGTACGCCCTCATAGATAGCTTGCCTTTAGGCGCGGAAACCCAGCGGCTTTAGCACTGGGAGGAGCGCCCCGCTTGAGCGGCTTTAGCCCAAAGTTGCACAGATGTTCGATATGCGGTACAATCCTCATATTATGAGGCTTACGATACAACTGAAGTTGCAGCCGACGCCCGCGCAAGCGGACGCCCTGCGGCGCACCCTGGTTCGGGCGAATGAGGCCTGCGACTACATCAGCCGGATCGCCTGGGAGGCCAAGACCTTTCGCCAGTTCGCTCTTCACAAGCTGTGCTACAAGGGGGTGCGTGAGACGTTCGACCTTGCCGCGCAACTGACGGTACGCTGTATCTCCAAGGTTGCGGATGCCTACAAGCTGGACACGAAGCGTATGCGCGCCTTTTCGCCACTGGGAGCGATTGCCTATGATGATCGCATCCTGTACTTCCATCACGGCAAGCAGAAAATCTCGATCTGGACCTTGGATGGGCGACAATCTATCCCGTTCGTCTGTGGTGCGCGCCAGCGGCAGTTGCTTCAGGCGCAACACGGCGAAACCGATCTGGCCCTGGTCAATGGCGCGTGGTATCTGTTCGCCGTCTGCGAGGTCGAGACGCCCGAACCTATCGATGTGGAAGGTGTGCTGGGCATCGACATGGGTGTGACGAACATCGCCGTCGATAGCGATGGGGAGATCCATGCGGGCAAGGCGATCAAGAACATCCGCTATCGGCATCGGAGCCTGCGCAACAAGCTCCAACGGAAACGCACCCACGGCGCCCGCCGCCGCTTGCGGAAGCTCGCGGGGCAGGAGTACCGCTTTGCAACCTGGGTGAACCATACGCTCTCCAAACGGATTGTTGCGAAGGCCGAACGCACGACGTGCGCGATTGCTGTCGAAGATTTGACGCATATTCGCACGCGGATCAGGGCTCGCAGGTCTCAGCGCGCAACACTCCATAGCTGGGCCTTTGCGCAGCTTCAAGCCTTTATCCTCTACAAGGCGGCGCTGTGTGGTGTTCCGGTGCATCGGGTTGATCCTCGTAATACCTCTCGCACCTGCCCCACGTGCGGTTGTATCGACAAGGCCAACCGCAAAACCCAGGCTTCGTTTGTCTGCATATTCTGTGGCTTCGCTGGGCCAGCAGATGTGATCGCGGCGGTCAATATTGGCCGCCGGGCGCCGGTAAGTGCGCCATACTACCCGGATGCCGACTCGTCGGTAGCGCCAGGGTAAAGCCCAAGCCCTTTAGGCTTGGGTCACTTACACCGACTGCAACGCATGACCGCCGGTCGCGTCGCGGTCACCTAGATTAGTCAAAACGACTGCCGATAGGAGGATGGTGGCATGGGGAATGCGGTGAGGACAAGCGGCGCAAAGGCTCGCGGGCGAGGGAGGCACGAAACCAGGAACAGTCCAGCTGAACCTAAGAGACTCACCTGCGCGCAGCGCTTCGTTCAAGAGGAGTTATCGGGCGAAAAAAGAACTCCACATTGACGCCTTGCCGACGACCGCACCCTACCCAGCTATATCCCTAGGTATACAATAAGCCACGTCCAGACTATAATAGCTTAGACGTGGCTTCTTGTATGAGGCAACCATGTTCATCAACCGTTCCACTGAGCTGAGCTTTCTCGCGGACGTGCTCATACGCGAGCACCCCGGCCCCGGTCAGTTTGTCATGCTCTACGGCCGGCGCCGCGTTGGCAAGACCGCCATGCTGCGTCACTGGGCCGAGCAGAGCGGGCTCACCTTCACTTACTGGGTGGCGGAGAAAGACCCGGCCCCGCTCCAGCGACGTAAGTTCTTTGGCGCGCTCCTTGAGAGCCTGGGCACCGAGCTGCCCGTGCCTGCCTTTGAGAGCTGGGCCGAGCTCTGGCGCAGCGTCGCCCAGCTGACGACCGGTCGCCGTCATCTGATCATCCTCGACGAGCTCCCGTACGCCGCCGAGTCGGACCCGGCCATGCTCTCAGCGCTCCAGCACGCCTGGGACCAGCTCTTTCAGCACTCCCAGGCCGTCATCGTCATCTGTGGATCGCATGTGCGCTCCATGGAGCTGCTGCTCGGCCGCCAGTCACCGCTCTTTGGGCGCATGACCGGCCAGTGGTATCTGCAGCCGCTGCGCTTCGGCGCTCTGCGCCAGTTTCTCCCCACCTGGTCGCCCGAGGAGCAGGTGGCCGCCTACGCCATCGTCGGCGGTATCCCCGCCTACCTCTCCTGGCTCAACCCGCGCCACGGATTGACGACCAATATCAAGCAGATCATGCTTGCGCCTGGCAGCCTGGTCCTGGCCGAGGCAGCGTTTCTCCTTCAGGACGAGGTGCGCGAGCCACGGCCCTACCTGGCGGTGCTCCAGGCGATTGGGAGCGGCAGCCATACGCTCAAAGATATCGCGAACGCTAGCATGATCAGCTCGGCCCACCTCTCGTTCTATCTGGGGCAACTCCAAGAGCTGCGCCTGGTTGAGCGGCGTATTCCGGCAACGCTCACACCGACCGAGCAGCGCCGCTCGCGGCAAGGGCGCTACCATCTGAGTGACCCCTTCCTACGCTTCTACTTTCGCTTCCTGGCGCCGGCAGCAGCCGGCGGCACCCTGAGCTATCGGCCTGAGCGCGTGCTGCCCGGCATCCAGAGCGGGCTACGTGCCTTTGTTGGCCTAAGCGCATGGGAAGAGCTGGCGCGACAGTGGGTCGATCTGCCGCAGAGCGCTGCGGCCATGGGGCTGACGCCGCAAGTGATCGGGAGCCACTGGAGTCGGCATGTGCAGGTCGACGTCGTGGCAATCGATTGGCAGACGCGCGCACTCCTCCTAGGAGAGTCCAAGTGGACGGGCGAAGCGGTAGACCGGAAGGTCGTGCGCGAGCTCATCGATACCAAGACGCCGCTTGTCCTTAACGATATGAAGGTCGATGCCAGCGCCTGGACAATCCGCCACGCGATCTTCGCGCGCGCTGGGGCGACCGAGGCTGCCCAGCAGGAGCTCATCGCCCATGATGGGCTCCTTATCGATCTGAAGCGACTCTTCGCCGACCTTGCAGAGTAGCCGTTATCGGCGTGGCTACCTGCACGAGGAACGCGCGCTGATCCAGCAGGCCCTCACCGCCAGCGAGGGAGCCCCGGTTACCGATGCGGCACTGGGGCAGGCGCACGGCTGGGCGCTGGTCGGCGTGGCGACGCTCGCTTTCGAACAGGGCGATTGGGGTCGCCGCGGCGGCACACGCCGAAGCGGCTAGCGAGCTCTTCCGCCCTCTGGACGAGCACGGTGGCCTGTGACTGGCGCTTCTGCGCCTGGCCTGCGGGTGTGCCCTGTCGGAGCCAGCCCAGGGGGCCGGCCTGCTCGCTGAGGCGCGCGCCCAGGTTGGAGCGACGGGCGACCCCGTGGTGGCGGCGCAGCCAGCGCAGCAGGTCGACGGCCACATCGGCGGCCAGCCTGTCGCGCATCACCTTGCCGTCCTTGGCCTGCTGCACCGTGATCGTCACCCGCCCCTCGGCGATCGCCAGGTCGCGCCCACACAGCCCGGCCAAATCGGCGACCCGCCGACCGGTCGTGAGCGCCACGCGCCGCAGGGCCATGTCGCGGGCGGCGAGATCACTCGCAGGCCGTCGCCCGTAGCCTCAGACTTCAGCGCAGCCAGGGCCATATAATGGCCCAGTCGCGATGCGCGTTTCGTAGAGAACGGGCATCTACCTCGCACCCGATACGTCTGACACGCACTTGCATAGGCCATTGCCGACATAGCGCACACGCGTGGGCTCCCGAAGGCTCACGCCAAGACGTGTTCGCGGGCACACGGTTCGCTGTCACCGAGTGAGGTGTAGGCGTGATGCTCAGTCGCGCACCTCGGCCGGTCGTCGCCCTACATGGAAGCGGTAGTTGTCGCCATCGCGTGCGTACTGCACCACTCGAATGCCCTGCGCGCCAAGCTCCGCCTCGCGTGGGTCGGTCGTAAGGTCAGACCCCAGTCCCAGCCAGACCAGCCAGAGCTCAGGCTCGCGGGCAAGGCGGATCTTCTCACCGAGCAGGCCACTGGCGATCTGGGAGAACTCATGCCGGTACAGATGGAGCTCTTGGGAGAAGTCCGTCAGCTGCTCCACCAGGCGGGCCATGTGTCGGCTGGACTTCAGCTCGATCAGCACCGGGATGGCCGCCGCCGGGTCGTCTGCGGGGCGTCGGATCGCCAGGAGGTCGCACACCAACTTCTTGCCGCCCGAGGTGTGCAGCGCCAGCTCGTCGGTGACAAAACACATGTCGGTCGTCGGGTCCTCGCCGACGGTCGCGCGCAGCGTCGCGAGCTGACGACCGTGCTGGTACGCGTCACCGATCAGGAAGGACTGAAGGTGCTTCTCGGGGGTGGCCCGCTTGGGCCGCGTGGTGCAGTGCCGCCGATATTCCTCGCAATAGAAGTCATGTAGCCGCGCGGCGGAATATGGACCATGGCCGCGCTGCGGGCAGGTGGGATCGAGGCCGACGAGCGTGATTCCATGCGCCGACGGGCGGAAGTGGATCGGGCGCGTCTGCGCGGCGAGGATACCCGATAGGTGTGTCCCGATGGCCTGGGCCGACTGCGCGATCTGGCCCAGGCGCTGCCGCTCGTGCTCAGTTGTTGTCATCAGAGGCTCACTCTCACGCTGCGTCGCTGACGGAGACGGGCGCGTGTCGTGGTCGCATGTGCGCCGATGCTACAGATCTCGGTAATCTTGGTCGCCCACGGGTAGGACGGCGTGATAGGTTCGCCGATCATGTTGCCCAGTCGCTCCTGTAGCTCGTCGCGACACGTTGCAGTCGACCATGCCGTCTGGCAGCGGAGCCAGTACCCCTCGTACCCGTCAGCTGGGATTCCGGTGGCCGCGCGGTCGATGATCGGGAAGAGGTGGGGAATCAGCAGGTGGCTGAGCTTGCTGCCGAAGACGGGGCTACTGACGCCCTTAATCTTCGCAGCGGCGCGGAAAAGGCCACTCACCTCCTGCCAGGTGTAGGCGGTGAGGTCAGTCCCACAATGCTGTTGCCGCACCCGATCATAGTGCGTTGTGAGGTGACTCATCTGCCTCGGGCTGGCCCCACGCGCGGCGATCATGGCACGCGGCTGTGGTCGAAAAGCCCTCCATCCGCTCAGGATATCGAGATAGGTATCCCAGCGCGGGGCAATGCCCTCCTGCCGGTGTCGATCCAGATCAAGGTACAGCCTATTATGAAAATCGTCCGGCCAGCGGCGTTGTCGCCAGACGGCAATGCCGGCGTCCAGGGCGTCGAGGGAGAGGTGGAGCGTCATACCGATCCTTTCGCGTGGAAGTGTTGCGTGGGTGCCGTGATCCGCTTGCGTGCACGGCTGCTATCTCCCACGTAGTGTAGTCACCACCTCTTACCAGACGCCCCAGGCTCTCAGGCCCCACCCTCCTTATATGCGCATGGCATCATCGATAATAGAGTCTAATGTTACCCGCGTGTAAAGCATTTCTTAGTAGTGCAGCTCGGATGGGCTATTAGGGTGGTACTTTACACGAAGGTTCGAACGGTCTTATGCGGTAAAACGGGCCGCTGTTCGAACCTTCAGGTAAATTTTTTCACCTGAAGGTTCGAACAGCGGCGATCAGATCTTGTCCTCCGTCAGGCGCCCATGGCCAGGTGCTGGCGCAGTGAGGCGTCCAAGATCACATCCCGCTCGACCAGCCCCGCCACAAGCTTGCCGAGCGGGAGGGGTACCCACTGGCGGCGGTAGCCGGGGCGCTTGCGTACCTCCTCGGCCAGGCTCGTATGCTCCTGGAGGCGCCCCGGGCAGCGAACCGGCTCCTGGGCTATCAGGTCAAGCGCACGCCGTACCGTCACGGGAGTGCCCACCGTTAAGAAGAAGGTATACCAGGCCAGCACCTGCTCCGCCAGCATCAACTGCTCACCAACGATGCTCTGCCGTGGTAACTCGCCCCAGTCCAGTCCGCACTGGTGACAGCTAAATGGCGCGGTACGCTTCGCGAAGATCCGCAGTCTTGCGCCACAGAGACACGTCTGCCGAAGCGCCACGCGATGTTCCAGGCAGACGTCCAGGTATGGCAAGACGAGCACCCGGCGCAGCAGGCGCGCCTCCGCGACGCACATCGGGCAGAGTTGAAACGAGAAGACCATGGTCAGCAGCGTCGCGTGGAGCTTTGGCGAGTGGAAGAGCCGTGCCAAGTCGTCGGTGTAGGTCGTGCCTCGTACTTGCCGCGGCGAGAGCGCTAAGAGCTGAGCGACCTGCTGCAGGTACTCGGTACCCGCGCCCCACACGACGAGATTCGGGATATCGCTCTGCCCAAGCTTGAGTAGACGCTGGTTACCCAGGCGCGTTAAGTGAGCGACGGTTGTCCGGCTGTTCCAGCCGTTGGCCGCATCACAGCGCAGCAAGAGCCCGGCAGCCACTCATCGTCCCTGGGGTTCACTAACTGGGGCACAGTTGCCAACCAGCGAGGGTCATCAATGCTGAGCTGCTGCATTAGCCAAGCTCCTGTACTGGCAGTGGTGACGTCGGCTCCGGCTCGCCATCGATGGCGACAAGCGTGTCGCGACGGAGCACCATCAGCTCTGCGGTCCGCTCCAACAAGGGGGCGTCAACGTCCGTCGCTCCGTGGGCATAGGCCTGCCGGACGACGCTGACCACCAGCCTGCTCAAATGTTCCATCGTCACCCGCCCGGTCCCATCCGGGTCCAGGGCCGGGTGCGTGAGCCAGGTCGTTATGGCCGTCGCCCAGCGGCGGAGCTGCAGCTCGGGCACCTGGGGCCGGTAGATCACCTCAAACGTCGCGAGAATGTCGCGGACCTCGTGCACGGTGTGCCCAAGGATCTGGCAGAACGGGAGCTCGGTATCCAGCCGACGTCGAAATTGTCGCCACAAGGTCTCGAGGCGGGCAAACACCTCCTTCAACGGGAGGACGCCTCCCGTGTGGGCGACCACCAGACACAAGCCGACCTGTCGCTGGTACGGCGGGGCGGCAAGGTTGTCGGTCAGCTCTTTCAGCAAGGCCAGATGGGCCAGGGTGAGATCTTGCGCGTCGTCGATGACCAGACATTCGACCTGCGCCGTAGCGGCTGCCTGGACCAGCCAGGTGCGGCGCATATACCAGGGCATGAAGGGCACGACGCCAAAGGCCGCCGACAGCGCCGTCCCCAGGGCGTACTCGGTTGTACCGTCCTTGGGGGCACGAATCGCCAGGACAGGGAGGCGTGTCGCGGCGGCCGCGTCTTTGGTCGCACCGCTCTGGAGGACGAGGTCGTGGATGCCGAAGGATTTGCCGCTGCCAGGAATCGCCGCAATGACATGCCAACTGCGTTGCTGCCAGGCCCACCGTATCACGCCCTGGAAGCGCTGCTCGAAGGCGGTCTCCAAAAAACAGGTATACGGCACGAACGGCGGGCGGCTCAGGCTCATCTCGGTGGTGCTCATGCCTGTTCCTCCCGACTGCGGATTGGCAAGCACACCCCGCTGTCGGAGCCTTGGTCGCCATCTGGCTCAGCAGGGGGCAGGAGACGAGGCGGGGCCGGCGCCGGTGCCGGTGTCATGGGTGGACGAGGCTGCTCTTGCAGGGCCTCCAACACGCGCTGCACGTGAGCCGGGTGCACCTCAGGCCGCTGAAGGTCGAGCCGCCGTTGGGCTTCAAGGCGTGCTGTTTCTCGCGCCAGGCGCCGCCGCCCCGCGCTGGCCGTCTCCTGGATCTGCTGCCGACCAGCGAGACTTTCCGCAGACGCGGCCTGCGCCGCCTCCTCATCGGCCGTGCGCATAGCGTTGGCTTCCCAGATGCTGACCCGCCGCCCCATCCATTCCGTACAATATGCTTCGCCGACCAGTTCTCCCTCCAGAAAGAGGTAGATGACCGAGAGGTCGCGCCGGTCGTAGTAGATGTCAATCTCTTTGCCGCGGAGGCGGTCGAGAAGCCCGGGGCTGACATAGCGTCGCCCCAGAAAGGATAGGCCGCGCTGTGGGTGCAGGGCGTAGCGCCCGGTGAGCGGGTTCTTGCGGTTCACCGCCTTCATGAGTAGCAGCTTCAGGTCGTCGGCAGAACCCATCCAGCGCGGGACGCCGTGGGCGCGCACGCCTGCCTCCCAGAGCGCGATCCGGGTCTGGCGGCGCAGCCGGTCCCATTCGCGCATGTACCCGTCGACAAGGGCTTGAACGAACAGCTGCTCAAGCACATCGAAAGTAATGCCCGCCCGCATGGCTTCGCGGGCGCTGTCGTAGCGGCCACGCGCCTCAGGCGCCCCTTTCGTCGTTCCGGGAAGGCGGTGGGTCAGCTTACGGGTGACCCAGGTGAACAAGGCCTCAACCGTTCCTTTGGCGGAGGGAGCGTAGGGTGGCGCCTGCTCGGTGACAATGCCGAGCCGGTCGACCAATACCTGGGTCGCGCGCTCGGACGTGAAGATCTTGCCGCGGTCGTGAAAGACGACGCTGGGTTTGCCGAAGCAGGGCCAGGGATGGGTGCAGGCGTAGAGGGTGGTCAGGTGCTCCTTGGGCTCCAGGCTTTGTTTGATGAGGCGCATGTAGTCTTCTTCCTTGAGGTGGTCAAGGGCGAGGACTGCACCTAAGATGGCGGCCGTCTTGACGCAAATGAGCACGGCCGCGTGGGCCTGCTGGCTCATAACGGTCCCGTCGGAAGCGACGACGAGGAGATCTACGGTGTGCTCGTCGACCTGGCAGATGAGGGCCGGGGCGGTGATGGATAGGACGAAGGAGGCCGGCGACACGCGCTCGCGCGGGGGATGCTTCAGGCCAGAGCGGGTCACGCTCACAGACGCTTCGTGGGCAATGGCGGTGAGGTAGCACCAGACCTGCCGGTAGGTGGGCAGACAGACGACCGTACCCTTCTGAGCGCTCAACGCCTCAGCCAGTTGTTTGAGCCGCACATCCTCGTAGACGGCGGTCACGGTGGGGCGGAGGGGCGTGACGTACAGCTTGCGCAGGAGTTCCTGAAACTCC
>JAYUYB010000418.1:0-4087 GCA_043752655.1 Chloroflexota bacterium | reverse complement strand
TAAGGCGGCGGATCAGCTTCTGGGCCAGGCGCTCGCTGAGCAGGTGGGTCTGCGAGGAGCCGCCAGGGTCGCTTTTGGCAAAGATTGTGGTGGCGAGGGCGCGCAGGCGCTGGGGCAGGCTTTCGTCGGCGGCCACGGTGCGCACATCGTTGGCGAGGATGGCGGGCAGCAGGTCCGTGACGGGGCGCTCGCTGTCGCGGGCGGCGTGGATCAGACTGGCGTAGACATCGCCGAGGCGACGGTTGCCGAGGATCACGCGGGCGCGGCGCTGGAACATGCTCGGGCGGTCGGCCGTGCCGCGCAGGCGGTCGCCGTCTACCGGGCCGGGGGCCACGGTGTTGATCTGCACCTCGGGGCCGAGGAAGCGGGCGAGCGCCTCGACCATGGCGCGCTGGCCGGCCTTGCTCACGGCGTAGTCGGCGCGGTTGGGGTAGGCGATGGCCACATACTTCTCGCCGCCGAAGTAGGACGAGACGTTGATCACGTGGCCGCTGCCGCGCGCCTTCATGGCAGGGGCGAGGGCGCGGATCAGCGCGTAGTTGCTGTTGAGGTTGGCCTGGAGGCACTCGCGCCAGCCGTTGATCGGCATGTCGATCACCATGTCCTCGCAGCCCACCACGCCCGCGTTGTTGATCAGGAAGTCCACATAGCCAAAGGCGGCGAGGGTGCGGGCGGCGAGGCGCTCTATGTCGGCGGGGCGGCCCACGTCGCAGTTGGCCTCGATCAGCACGCGGCCGGCGGCGTCCGGGTAGCCAGCCGCGTCGAGCTCGGCCACAATGCGGGCGCGCGTCTCCTCCAGCGGGCCGAGGCTGCGGGCGGCGAGCAGCACGCGCGCGCCGCTCAGGGCCAGCAGGCGCCCCAGCGACGCGCCGATGCCAATCGAGCCGCCGGTGATCAGGGCGATCTTGTCGTGGTGCAGGCCGCGCAGGCGGCTGATCAGGGCAGTGTTGGGCATGGTGTTCCTTACTCGGCGGGGACGGCGGCGAGGTGCTGCTCGCGCAGCTGGCGGCGCAGCAGCTTGCCGGTGGCGGTCTTCGGGAGCTCGGGCAGGATCTCGATGGCGCGCGGGTATTTGTAGGCGGCCATGCGCTCGCGGCAGAAGGCGATCAGCTCCTCGGGGCTCACATTGCCCACACTGCCTGGCTTCAGCGCCACGTAGGCCTTCACGCTCTCGCCCCGGTAGGCGTCCGGCACGCCGATCACGGCGGCCTCGCGCACGGCGGGGTGCTGGTAGAGCATGTCCTCCACCTCGCGCGGCCAGACCTTGAAGCCCGAGGCGATGATCATGTCTTTCTTGCGATCCACGATAAAGAACCAGCCCTCGGCGTCCATGTGGCCCACGTCGCCCGTAAACAGCCAGCCATCGCGCATCGCCTTCGCGGACTCCTCGGGCTTCTGCCAGTAGCCGGGCACCACCATTGGCCCCCAGGTGGCGAACTCGCCCACGCTGCCGACGGGCAACTCGTTGCCGTCGTCGTCGACGATCTTGACGAGCGCTCCAGGGATGGGTACTCCCACCGAGAGCGCGCCCGACGCGGCGTCTACCGGGGCCGTCGCGCCAAACGGCACCGCGTGTGATGGAGAGGTCGTCTCGGTGAGGCCGTAGAGATTATGAATGTAGGCGCCAGCGCGGGCCAGGAACTGTTCGACCAAGGTAGGTGCGATCGGGGCGCCGCCGCTGAAGCATTTTGTAAGGCTGCTGAGATCATAGTCGCCAATGGCGGGGTGGTTCATCAGCGCGTTGTAAAGCGTGATCGAGGCCATCAGGAAGCTGCCGCGCCGCAGGGCGATCTGGCGCATCAGCTCGGGCGCGTCGAAGCGGTAGCAGAGGATGACGGGCGCGCCCACCAGGGCGGCGGCGGCCAGGTGCGCGATGGCGCCGGTGATATGGAAGAGCGGCGCGGCGCCGACGATCACGTCCTGCGCGCTGAGCTGCATCCAGATGCGGTAGACCTCGGCGTTGTAGGCCACGTTGGCGTGCGTATTCATCGCGCCCTTGGGCCGGCCCGTGGTGCCCGAGGTGTAGGTGAGGAAGGCCAGGTCGCTGGGGGCGGCGGGCACAAGCGGGTCGGGCGCGCCCGTGTGGTGTGCGCAGAGCTCAAGCATATCCCAGACGCCGGGCACGGGGCGGCGCTCGCAGGCGGCGAGCAGGGCGGGCCGGTCGCCTGGGCCAAGAAACTCCAGCTCAGAGGTGGTGATCAGCTGGAGCGCGGGCAGGGATTGGCGCAGCTCGGCGGCGCTCTCGTGGTAGAGCGACTCGTGGGTGATCAGCAGGGCGGCGCCGGAGTCGCTGAGGTGATACTCCAGCTCGCGCGGCTTGAACATGGGGTTGAGCGGCACCACCACGCAGCCGAGCTTCCAGGCGGCCAGTTGGGCGACCCAGTACTGGGGCACGTTTTGCAGGTTGAGGGCAACGCGCTGGCCGGGCGCCACGCCGAGCGCGGCCATGCCGGCGGCCAGGCTGCTGCTGAGGGCGTCGAGCTCGCCGTAGCTGAGCGTGGTCTCGAAGTAGAAGATCGCGGGGGCGTCGGGGTCGCGCCGGGCGGCGGCGCGGAACTGGTCCATGGCGCTCAGGGCGGGCGCGGGCAGCTCGGCGGGGATGCCGGGGGCGTAGCGGGCCAGCCAGGGGCGGGATGTGGATGCGGACATACCCGAAGCTCCTTGCGTGGACAGGGGCGATAGCCGGTTGTCGGTCGTCGGTCGTCGGTTGTCTCTACGATCTCCCGAGGGCGCCCACGAGGGGCGCCCGTACGAGTCTTATCCCCCTACGCGCTCCAGGAAGCGTGGGTTGGCGATCTGGAGGCGGGCGGTGACGGCGCTTTCGGCGTAGGCGTGGGCGGCCTCGGCCCAGGGGCCGCTGTCCGCGTCGCCGGCGCGGATGCGGGCGCAGAGCTCGCGGCCAAGGGCGTCGAGGCCGGTGCGCAGCTCGGCGACGGCGGCGGGCGGCGGCTCGTGGTGGCCGAGCAGAGCGGCGAGGCTGCGCCACTCGTCGCGCAGGGGCGCGTCGCCGGCCCGCAGCTCACGCGTGACAATCGCCATCAGGTTGGCGGCGATCAGCGTGCGGAAGCGCAGACGTGGGTCGCTCAAGCTTGGCGCCAGCTCGCTCAGGAGGAACTGGCTCACAGCGTCGGTAAGCTCGTCGGCGGTGGGGCGGTCTTGCATGGTGGCTCCAGTGCAGATTGCAGATTGCAGATTGCAGGTCGAGCACAGCGTTCTACGTTCTACGTTCTACGCTCAGCATTTGCCCGAGAGCCTCCAGCTCCATCTCGGCGGCGCGGCGGCCAAGGCTTACAAACTCGATGTTGGCCTGCTCGCCGCGCAGGTGGCGGCGCGCCTGGTTGAGGCAGCCGATCGCCCACCAGACATTGGCCAGCAGCTCCCAGTAGGCCACGCGGGCGGGGTCGACCTGGCGGCCGGAGGCGCGGGCGTAAGCCTCGAAGAACGGCTCGGGCTGGCCGATCCCGCCGAGGCGCAGCCCAACGACGCCGAAGCGCCACTCGCGGATCAGGCCCCAGGTAAGATCCTCGGCGTAGTCGCCGATGTGAGAGAACTCCCAGTCGATCACACCGACAAGGCCCTGCTCGGGGCTTACGAGCAGGTTACCCACGCGGAAATCGCCGTGGACCAGCACGGGCTTATCGGGCGGGGGCGGCTCGTTGCGGCGCAGCCAGCGCAGGCAGAGCTCCAGGGCGGGGTGTGGCTCGGCGATAGAGTCGAGCTCGGCCTCGATCTGGGCCAGGCGGATTTGGGCGGGCGTCTGGCCGGAGACGGGGGCGGGCAGGGCGCCCCAGAGCTCGCTGCGCTCCAGATCCACCGAGTGGATGGCGGCGAGGGCGATGCCCATCTGGGCGGGCAGCATGGCACGGGCGGCGGCGAAGCGGGGCTCGCGCACTAGCTTGCGGCCGATGCTCTCGGCATCGAGGCGCTCCACGAGCAGTGCGGGCGCGCCGAGCAGGTCGTCGATCAGGCGGAAGGGCGGCGGCACGGCGGCGCCGGCGGCGAAGGCGGCGCGGTGGACGCGATCCTCGGCGCGCAGATCGAGCGAGCTATCGTAGATCGCGCCGCCGAGCGGGCGCCGCAGGATGAG
>JAYUYB010000417.1:0-4098 GCA_043752655.1 Chloroflexota bacterium | reverse complement strand
GGTGCCAAGCTGTACGCTGCGGCCGGGCAGCAGCGGCGGGTTGAGCCGTGCAAGCGCGCCGCCCGTCAGCGGCACGCTGTAGAGCTCAATGACATCATCTGTGTTCTGGTCGCCGATGTAGGCCACGCGGGCGCTGTCGTTGCTGATCTCGAAGCTGCCGATCGCGCCGCCAGTCGGTAGCAGACCGTTCAGGCGCGTGGGCGAGCCGCCCGTGATCGCGACGCTGTAGAGCTCGTTCACGCCGTTGCCGATCTGGTCGGCGATGTAGACCACGCGCTGGTTGTTGGGGCTGATCGCGAACTCGCCCACAAGGCTGCGGAACGCCAGGCTGCTGAGGCGCACCGCTGCGCCGCCCGTGATCGGCACGCTGTAGAGGTCGAACTGGTCGTTGGTGGCCTGGTCGGCAAAGTAGACCACGCGCAGGCCGTCCGGGCTAATCTGGAAGTCGGTGATGTTTCCGTCCGCAACCAGCGGCGGGTTAAGTCTCGTTACGGCGCCGCCGCCGATGGAGACGCTGTAGAGCTCCTGCACGTCGTCGGTGTCCTGGTCGGCACGGTAGACCACGCGCTGGCTGGTTGGGTCGATCTGGAACTGGCTCACGTCGCCGTCGGCACCAAGGTCGGCGTTAAGCTTAACGGGGCCGCCGCTGCCGCCGAGAGCGCGACTGAAGAGCTCGAACACCTCGTCGGTCTCCTGGTCGGCCAGGAAGACGCTGTGCGAGCCATTGGGCGCCACGTGGTGCTCGGCCACGTCGCCGCCGATCGAAGCGGTGTTGCTGAGGGTCACGCCGGGGCCGCCCGCCGTGGGCACGCTCACCAGGGCGAACACCTCGTCGGTAACGAGGTCGGCGCGGAAGATCACGCGGCTGTTGGCATCGTCGGGGCTGGTGGCGAAGTCCTCCACGTCGCCGCCGTTCACCAGGCTGGCGTTCAGGCGCGTGGGTGTGCCGCCGGCGAGCAGCACGGAGTACAGCTCGCGCACGCCGTTGACGTCCTGGTCGGCGGTGTAGATCACGCGCTGGCTGTTGGGCGTAACGGCAAAGCGCGCCACGCCGCCGCCGGGGGCGAGCGGCCCGTTCAGCCTGAGCGAGGCGGCGCTGCCATCGATCGGCACGCTGCGCAGCTCGAAGCTTTCGTCGGTGGAGAAGTCGCTGCGAAAGACCACGCGGCTAGCGTCGGGGCTGATGCTGAAGCGGAACACGTCGCCCTGGGCGTCTGCCGGCACGGCCAGCAGCGTGGTATCGCTGCCGTTCACGCGCACGGAGCTGAGGCTGTAGCGGTTGTCGGCGAAGGCGTCGGCCTTGTAGACCACGCGGTCGGTGGTGCTGTTGAGCGCGAAGCTCGCGACATCGGCGTTGGCGCCGAGGCCGGGCGTGAGCGAGGTGGGCACGATAAACCCAGGCCCGTCGTTCACCGGCGCGCGCCAGAGCTCGTAGCGCCCGTCGGCGCTGCCGTCGGCGACGAAGATCACGAAGGCGCTGTCGGCGGTAACAGCGTAGGGCAGCGGGTCGATGCCCTCGCGGCCGTCGGCCACCTCGCTAGAATCTGGCAGCTCCACCGAAAGGTCGTTGCCGAAGAAGGCGATGACGTTGAGGAAGAAGATCGGCCCTGTGGTGGGGCTGAGGCCGAGTTTAAAGCCGATGCTGCCAGGAAAAGAGTAGCGAAAGACCACCCGTGCGTCGTTCGGCGTGATCACAAAATCGGCCACGCTGACGCTGCTGCCGGGCGTCCCGGCCTGGCCAGCAGTGATGTCGTCGGCGGGGGCGCCGCCGGTGAGTGGCGCGCTGAAGATGCCAAAGAGCCCGCTCGCCACCGGGTCGTAGCGGAAGATCACGCGCTGGTTGTCGCCGGTGATCGCAAAGTCGGGCTGCACGTCGCCGCTAGAACTGGTGCGGCTGTTGAGGCGCACATCGGGGGCGCCGCCAGCGATCGGCGCCGTGAAGAGATCGAACACCTCGTCGTCGTTGCGGTCGGCCAGGAAGACAGCGGCGCTGCCGTCCGGGCTGAGGGCGAACGCCTTCACATCGCCGCTGGGGGTCAGGAAGGAGTTGAGGGTCACGGGCGTGCCGCCGCCAAGCGGCACCGAGAACAGCTCAGACGTCTCGTCCTCGCGCTGGTCGGCCAGGTAGACAACGCGGGCGCTGCTGGTGTCGATGGCGAACTCGATCACGTTGCCGCCGGGGGCGAGCGGCCCGTTGAGGCGCACTGGGGCGCCGCCGCCGATGGGCGCGCTGTAGAGCTCAAAGACGCCGCCAGTGGTCTGGTCCGCGAGGAAGACGACCGTGCTGTTGTCGGGGCTGATCTGGTAGCCAGGGCGGAGCGGCGCCTGGGATACGGGCTGAATGCGCCCGCCGAGCGCCAGGGTGGCGTTGAGCTTGCGGGCTGCGGCGAGGGTGAGGGCGGGCGAGCTCGCGGCGATGGCGGCGAGGACCAGGGCGAGCAGGAGCGGGCGAAGGCGGGGCCGTGCGCTCCGGTGTACGGGCATGGCATATCCTTTCAACTGTGTTGTCTGCATCAGTGCGCGGCGCGCCGATCGCTCGTATCGCCGAAGGCGACCGGGGCCAGGCTGAGATGTAGTACTGCAATGGGGGCTGTTACAGACCAGAACGGTGCGCGGTGGGGCTTTGTGGTTAAGGGTGGATTACGGAGACTTTTGTGGGCGGGGCCGCCGTCGGGCCGGAACCGTTTGGACCACGAACGGCGCGAAGGGGTGCGAAGAGCGCGAAAGGGCACGGGTACGGCTGCGCGGGCGGGTCCGGACGCGTCGGCGCAGGCCGACGCGCGGTCGCAGGCCCGGCCGACGCGGTTTCAACCGCCGGGTTCTGCCCCCTGGCATGCGACAAGAGCGGTTTATACTAGGTGGAGAGTCACACGTTCCCAGCATCACCAAGGAGCCACCCCGTATGCCCGCCTATCCCGCCGCCCCGCGCGACGCCGTGATCGATGATTTTCACGGCACGCCCGTGCCCGACCCCTACCGCTGGCTTGAGGACGCGGCCAGCCCCGCGACTCGGGCCTGGGTGGAGGCCCAGAACGCGCGCACCCGCGCCCTGCTCGACGCCCGCCCCGACCTCGCCGCCATCCGCGCACGGCTCAGCGCGATCTGGGACTACCCCAAGTACGGCGTGCCCTACAGCCGCGGCGGTCGCACCTTCTTCGCCGAGAACAGTGGCCTCCAGAACCAGGCCGTGCTCTACGTGCAGGACGCCCCCGACGCCCCGCCCCGCGTGCTGATCGACCCAAACACGCTCAGCGCCGACGGCACTGCCGCCCTTACCAGCGAGGCGCCCAGCCGCGACGGCAACCTGATGGCCTACGGCATCTCGCGCAGCGGCTCCGACTGGCAGCTGCTGCGCGTGCGCGATGTGGCGACCGGCGCGGATCTGCCCGACCAGATCGCGTGGTGCAAGTTCAGCGCGCCCGCCTGGCACCCCGACGGCTCCGGTTTCTTCTACAGCCGCTACCCCGACCCCGCCACGGTGCCGCCCGGCCAGGAGAGCTTCAACAACACGCTCTACTGGCACCGCCTGGGCACGCCCCAAAGCGACGATAGCCTCGTCTACGAGCGCCCCGACGCGCCGGGCCTCGGCTTCCAGCCACGGGTGAGCGAGGACGGCGGCTATCTGTTTTTGCATGTCTGGCACGGCACCGACCCCACCAACCGGATCTACTATCGCCCCCTGGAGAGCGACGGCGCGTTCGTGCGCCTGCTCGACGAGGACGACGCCGGCTACGACCTGATCGATAACCTCGGCAGCGTCTGCTACTTCCAGACCGATCTAGACGGGCCGCGCGGGCGGATCGTGGCGATCGACCTGGAGCGACCGGAGCGCGCTCATTGGCAGGAGATCGTGCCCGAGGGCGAGGATGTGATCGCCTTCGCGAAGCTGGTGGACGGCAAGCTGGTGCTGGCCTACCAGCACGACGTAAAGCATGAGCTGCGCGTGTTCGACCCAGAGGGCGCGCCGCTTGGCCCGATCCCGCTGCCACTGATCGGCTCGGTGGTGGGCTGGAGCGGCAGGGCCAGCGACCGCGAGCTGACCTTCGGCCTCACCTCGTTCCTCACGCCCACCACGCTCTACCGCTACGACTTTGCCAC
>JAYUYB010000416.1:0-4099 GCA_043752655.1 Chloroflexota bacterium | reverse complement strand
CGCGCGGGCCGGGCATGACCTGGCCGTCTGGGGCACCTGCGCGGGGGCGATCCTGCTGGCCCGCGAGGTGCTCGACCAGAAGCAGGGCGGCCAGCCCGCCCTTGGCGTAATGGACATCACTGTGCGGCGCAACGCCTTTGGCAGCCAGCTCGATAGCTTCGAGACGCCGCTGGACGCGCCAGCCTTCGGCGAGGGCGCGCTGCCGGGGGTCTTCATCAGGGCGCCGCAGATTGTGTCGGCAGGCAAGGGTGTTGAGGTGCTGGCGCGGCTTCGAGAGGGCGGGATCGTGGCCGCGCGCCAGGGGCGGCTGCTCGCCACAACGTTTCACCCTGAGCTTACGGGCGACACCAGGGTGCATCGCTACTTCCTCGAACTATGATTCGCTCAGTCGCGCCCGGCGACCTCTGGTCGCTGCGACGGAAGCCACGCAACCAGGTGATGCTCTACACCGAGGGGCTGCTTGCGCAAGCGCACAGGCCCGCCTGGTTCGCGCTGCGCTGCATGCTCCAGGGCATGGGGCGTGAGATGAGCACCGTGATCTACAAGGATCGCGCGGGCGGCGGGGTGATGCAGGCCCGTGGCCGTAGCGGCCGCCCGGAGCAAGACGTCGTCTATATGTCGACGTTTGGGGCGTCTGCGCTGCGCGCCCCGCGCGACTCCGAGCTCTGGTACCACCTGCTGGAGCGCCTGAGCGCGGACGCAGGCTACCATCATGTGCAGCGGCTCTACGCCGCCATTCCCGCCCAGCACAACGAGGTGCGTGAGATCTTCCGCCAGCTTGGCTTCCAGGCTTACGCCCACGCCACGATCTCGCATCTCTCTGGCCCCGACTGGGATCAGGGCACGACGCTCGCACCCATGCGCCACCAGTCGCGGCGCGACCACTGGGCCATCCACAAGCTCTACGGCGCTACCACGCCGCACACCGTGCAGCACGCCGAGGTGCGCAACGCTCGCAACTGGGCTCTGCCGATCTCGAGCGCCTGGCGCGGCGTGCGCCGTGCGGCCTGGGTGCTCGGCCCCGACGACAACCTCTTCGCCTATCTGCGCCTATTGAGTGGCCCCTCGGGCCATGTGTTTAGCATATTGATCCGGCCCGACGCCCGTGATGCCGCAGTTGATGTGTTGCGCTTTGGGCTGGCGCAGCTTAGCGATCCGCGGCCCGTCTATCTCCTGCTGCGGGAGTACCAGGGCGAGCTGCTCGCCCCCGCAGAAGACCTGGGCTTCCAGCCCATCGGCGAACAGGCGCTCCTTGTGAAGAGCACCGTGGTCCCCGTTCGTCGGCCGTTGCTCGTGCCCGCGCTCGAGCACGGCCTGGAGCCGCAGGTGTCAGCCCCTCGCATCTCCGCGCCGAGAGAGGTCTCACAACTCTATGTCAGAACCACGTGAGCTTGCCGACGATCTTCAGCCCAACGATATTCAGCTGCTGCTCAACGCGCTCCCCGCGCATATTCAGGAGGCGATTACCACCAGCGAGGACACCTCGGACGACCTGCTGGAGATCGTGATGGATCTGGGTCGCCTGCCGGAGGCCCGCTACCGCAGCAAGGAGCAGTTCCTCAGCGAGCGCGAGGTGACGCAGGCAGAGATTGACGGGGTGATCAGCCGGATCGGCGAGTTCGGCGAGGATAACCGCGCTGGCATTCCGCGCACGCTGCACCGTATCTCTGGCATCCGCAACCGCCGCGGCCAGGTGATCGGCCTGACCTGCCGGATCGGGCGCGCTGTATTTGGCACCGTGACGATCATCAGCGATCTGGTGGAGTCGGGCCAGAGCATTCTGCTGCTTGGCAAGCCTGGCACCGGCAAGACCACGCTGCTACGGGAGACGGCGCGCGTGCTGGCCGACGAGCTGCGCAAGCGTGTGGTGATCGTGGACACCTCGAACGAGATCGCTGGCGATGGCGACATCCCGCACCCTGGGATCGGGCGGGCGCGGCGCATGCAGGTGCCCCGCCCCGCCGAGCAGCACGCCGTGATGATCGAGGCGGTGGAGAACCACATGCCCGAGGTGATCGTGATCGACGAGATTGGCACCGAGCTGGAGGCGATGGCGGCGCGCACCATCGCTGAGCGCGGCGTGCAGCTGGTTGGCACCGCCCACGGCAACACCCTCGATAACCTCATGGTCAACCCCACGCTCTCCGACCTGGTGGGCGGCATTCAGGCCGTGACGCTTGGCGACGAGGAGGCGCGGCGGCGTGGCACCCAGAAGACGGTGCTGGAGCGCAAGGCGCCGCCAACGTTCAACGTGCTGGTGGAGATCCAGAGCTGGGACAAGGTGACGGTGTACGACGATGTGGCGGCTGCTGTAGACGCGATTCTGCGCGGGGAGGACCCGCCAGCGGAGGAGCGCTCACGCGATGCGGATGGCGTAGTGCAGAGCACGCCGGTGCAGCGCGAGATTATCGATGCGCCAGCGCTTGGGCGACGCAGCGGGGGGCAGCGGGGCAGTAGCGAGCGCATGGGCGGGCGCGGCGGGCGCGGCGGCAGCTATGGCGGCTTCGGCGGCCCCGGCGAGATGATGGGCAGTTCGGGGCCGCGCGTGCGTGAGCGCAGCGCGAGCAGCGTGGGCGCGAGCAGTGTGGGCGCGGGCAACGGCGGCAGCGTGGGCGCGGGCAACGGCGGCAGCGTGAGTGTGAGCGTGAGCGTGAGCAACGGCGGCAACGACAATGGCGGCCAGGCCACGCAGCGCATCTTCCCGTTTGGGGTGAGCCGCAACCGGCTGGAGACGGCGATCGAGCGGCTGCGCGTGCCGGCCGTGATCGTGCGCGACATGAAGGACGCCAGCCTGGTGATGACCCTGAAGAACTATTACCGGCAGAGCGGGCAGCGGCTGCGGCAGGCCGAGGATCAGGGCGTGCCGGTGTATGTGCTGCGTAACAACACGATCATGCAGATGGAGCGGCAGTTGGCCCATGTCTTTAACCTGCGCGAGCCCGACACCGAGGAGAGCCTGCCGGCCTCGCGCCGTAACGACGAGGGTGGGATTGTGGAGGACGCAATGCTGGAGCTGGAGCAGGCGATCACGCAGGTGATGAACGGCGAGCGCAGCGCCGTGGAGCTAGCACCGCGCAGCAGCTACATCCGCCGCCTGCAGCACCAGATGGCCGACCGCTATAACCTGCGCTCGGAGAGCCGAGGCGAGGAGCTGAACCGGCGCGTGCGGATCTCGCGCTAAGGGCGCTCACAAGGGGCACCCCGACGGCTCCTCGCGATCAGGGTAAGGGCGCCCACAAGGGGCACCCCGACGGTTCCTCGCGATCAGTGTAAGGGCGCCCCTTGTGGGCGCCCCACCAAGAGCGTGTATAATGGGCACGCGAAGATCACACAAACGGAATGGGAATGGGCGTGTTCATCACCTTCGAGGGGCCAGAGGGCAGTGGGAAGAGCACCCAGGCGCGTCTGCTGTACGAGCGGCTGCAGGCCTTTGGGTTCCCGGTGATCCTCACGCGTGAGCCGGGTGGCACGCGCATCAGCGAGATGATCCGCCGCATCCTGATGGACCTGCGCAACACTGAGATGGCGCCCACCACCGAGACGCTGCTCTTCTCGGCGGCGCGCGCCCAGCTGGTGAGCGAGCTGATCCGCCCCTACCTCGCCACCGGCGGGATCGTGCTCTGCGACCGCTACGCCGACTCGACCTACGCCTACCAGGGCTATGGCCTTGGCCGCGACCTGGAGGAGCTCCAGGCGATCACCGCCGTGGCCACGGGCGGCCTGCTCCCCGATATGACGATCTACCTCGACCTGGACGTGGAGGTGGGCCTGCAGCGTAAGCGCAGCGTCCGCGAGCGCGCCGAGCACTATCGCGAGACAGGCGAGAACCCCACTGCGGCCCCCAAGCCCGAGTGGAACCGCCTCGATGCCCGCGATCTGGCCTACCATCAGCGCGTGGCGGCAGGCTTCACCGAGCTGATGCGCCGCGACCCTGGCCGCTGGCGCAGCTTGTCGGCCGAGCAGCCCGTGGACGTGATCGCCGAGGCGATCTTTCGCGAGATCGAGCCGCTGCTCCAGCATGTGTCACCCCTGCGGACCCACGGATGAAGCTGATCCTCGCCATTGTTCAGCACCAGGATGCCGCCTCGCTTGTGGATGC
>JAYUYB010000415.1:0-9834 GCA_043752655.1 Chloroflexota bacterium | reverse complement strand
TCGGGCTCCCAGTCGTCGTCGCCGCGCTCCCAGCCGCCCTCGGCCTGCTCGCCATCGAGGCCGTGGAAGAGCGGGTGGCGGCCGGGGTCGGCGTCGTCGAGGGCGCCAAACGAGGCCGAGGCGCGCTGCACCTGGCCGCTCCAGAGGCCCTGTTCGGCGTCGTGGCGGCGGGCCTGGCCCATCTCGTGTTGCAGCGCATCGATCTCGCCGAGCAGGGCGCCATCGCTAGCCTGGCGGTCGTCGTCAGCGTGGGCGGCGGCCTCGAAGACCTCGTCGGTGCCGAAGAGATGCAGCGAGCCGATGCGCTGGCTGGTCAGGAAAATATCGTCCACAAGCTGGAGCCGGCCATCGCGTAGCACGAGGTGCTGCCAGGGGCTGCCGGGGTAGGCGTTGCGCCAGGCGGCGGCGGCGAACACCGGGAGCACCACCTCGTCGCAGGGGACGAGGGCGGCCTGCGAGCGGCGCACCTTCTCGACGATCGTCTCGACGAGCTCGGCGTCTTGGGCGGCGACGGCGGCGGCACGAAACTCGGCGCGCGGCTCGCGCTCGATTTGGAGCACCAGGGGCTCGCTGCTGGCGACGGTGGCGACAATGCTATCGCCGGGCTCGAAGCCGACGCGGGCGTACCAGGCGCGCAGGTCGAAGGCGGGCAGGGCGGCGGTCTGGCCCTGGTCGAGGTCGAGGTCCACAAAGCGCATCGGGCTGCCGGCAGCGTCGTGCAGGCTGCACTCGTAGTTGCGCAGGCCGGCGAAAGGCTGGAGGTGGGCGACGGGGAGCAGGCCGCTCTGGAGATCGCGGGGGCGCGGCAGGCAGCGGAAGCGCAGGCCCTGGAGGGCGATACGCAGAGGCACAAGCTGGCTGCGGTTCAGGCGTAGCCAGCCGAGCGTAAGCCCATCCCAGCGTAGGCGCTCGCGGATGGTGGCGTAGGGCTTCTTGGCGCTGCTGGGGCGGCGCTCCAGCACACGCTCCAGCACGCGGCGCTCCTCGACGGGCCCCTCATACTCGCCGGCCAGGAGCCGCAGAATAGTGGCGATCGTGGGCTCTTGGTGGTTCATTCTCCGCTCTCCGTAGCTGCCGCTGACGGCTACAGGGTAGCATTACGCAGGAGGGGTGTCAAGGAGCGACGCGCCTGGTTGCCGTCACTCGATCTCGACGACTTTTAGAAAGTTGGTTGACCCCTGGCGATACACCGGGTGCCCGCCCGTGAAGACCACCAGGTCGCCGCGCTGGCAGATGCCGCGCTCGCGCAGCAGGTGCTGCACCTGCTTCTCCAGCTCGTCGAGCCGGTCGGCCATCTCGGTGACAAGCGGCGTTACGCCCCAGTAGAGCGCCGTGCGCCGCGCCGTCGCCTCGTTGGGGCAGAGCGCGATCACCGGCACAGCCGGGCGGTAGTGCGACACGAGCCGGGCGCTCGAGCCGCTCTGGGTGAGCACGGCGATCGAGCGCACCGGCAGCGAGCGCCCGATGGTGGCCGCCGCGTCGGCGATCGCGCGGGCCGTGGACTGCACCTCGGGGATGGCCCAGCGCGGGCTGCCCACCTCGCTGTGGCGGCCACTGCCCTCGATCGCGTCCGCGATCAGGGCCATCATCTGCACCGCCTCGATCGGGTAGGCGCCCGCCGCCGTCTCGCCAGAGAGCATCACCGCGTCGGAGCCGTCGATGATCGCGTTGGCCACATCGCTGGCCTCGGCGCGGGTGGGGCGCGGGTTCTGGATCATCGACTCAAGCATCTGGGTGGCGGTGATCACCGGGATGAGCGCCCTGTTGGCCGCGTCGATGATCTGCTTCTGCACCAGCGGCACGCGCTCGGGCGGCATCTCCACGCCCAGATCGCCGCGCGCCACCATAATCACGTCGGCAACCGCCATAATCTCCGGCAGCACATCGAGCGCCTCGGGCCGCTCGATCTTCGCCACCAGCGGCGTGTCTTTGCCGGCCTTTTTGATGATCTCCTTAACCTGCACGATGTCGCTGGCCTTGCGTACAAACGAGAGCGCGATGTAGTCTACGTCCTGCGCGAGGCCAAACTGAAGATCCTCAAGATCCTTCTCCGTGGCGGCTGGCGCGCTCACGCGCACGCCCGGCAGGTTGATGCCCTGGTGCTCTTTGAGGCGCCCGCCGTGGACCACCTCGGTCTCCACGTCGGTGTCGTTGCGGGCGAGCACGCTAAGCTCGATCAGGCCATCGGAGAGCAGGATGCGGTCGCGAGGGCGCACGTCCTGAGGCAGCATCTTGTAGGTGGTGCTCACCCGTTCGGCGGTGCCGATCACGGGCTCGATCGTGATCAGGAAGCGCTGGCCGGCCAGCAGCTCCACAGGGGTGCCGCCCTCTAGCGAGCCGGTGCGGATCTTGGGGCCCTGCAGGTCTTGCAGGATGGCGATATACCTGCCGGCCTCGGCCGCAGCGCGGCGCACCATCGCGATCCGGGCGGCGTGGTCGGCGTGGGTGCCGTGTGAGAAGTTCATGCGGGCCACGTTCATTCCGGCCCGGATCAGGCCGGCGATCCGCTCCGGCGTGTTCGTCGCCGGCCCCAGGGTTGCCACGATCTTTGTCCGACGCATCGGCTCCTCCCTCGTTAGCTCCCAATGCTTACCAGCGGCGCAAGCTGCTCGTACAGCTTTGCGCCTATGCCCGTCACCTCGTTCAGCTGCTCAATGGACGTGTACGGCCCCTGCTCGTTGCGACGGGCGATAATCCGCTCCGCCAACGTCGCGCCGATCCCCGGCAGATCCTCCAGGTCGGCCGCCGAAGCATGGTTGAGGTCGAGCAGGCTGGCACCCCCGGCCAGCGGCTGCTCGTCTACCCCAGGCGTTGTCTCGGAGCTGGCCGGGATGTGCACATGCTGGGCGTCGGTTAGCGGCTCCGCCAAGTTCACCCGCTCGTGGGCCGCATCATCGCGCAGGCCGCCCGCCGCCGCCACCGCGTCTGCCACGCGCGCACCCTGCGGCAGCCGATACACGTCGGGCGCCGCCACCGCGCCTGTTACGTAGATCACCAGCTCCGGCGCTGGCGCTTCCGGCCCCACCGGCTCGGGCTCGGTGAGGGCGAGCATGTCGTCGCTCACGGGGGCCACAGGGTCCGAGCCCGCCAGGCGCGGGGCCAGCCCTGCCACCAGCACCAGCACCCCCAGCAGAAAGCAGGCGGCCGCCGCCGCCAGCCGAGGCGAGCGCCACCAGATCGTCGCATCCATGTTGTAGCCTCCACGTCATACCGCTCTATCGGCATGTACCGCACAAAGGCCGTGAAGGGTGCGCTGGGATCTAGGGTCGCCCTCATTATAGCATCTACGGGACAGGGGAAAGGGCGAAGGCAACGTCCAGCGCCAACGCGCCCAACGTATGCTTGGGGCCAGCACTGGGCCGGAAATCGGTGTCATCTGTGGACAAGACGTGCGGCCCTGTCCCCTCGCTTTACCCCGCGCCCGTGGCGCGCTCCACCAGCGGCTCGGCCTGGAGCGCGTGGACAAAGCTGTCGGCGCGCTCGATCAGGGTCTCGCGGCCGGGGAGGCGGCGGGTCACGGGGGCTGGCGGGGCGGGCAGGGGCGGGGGCAAAGGCAACGCCACGCCCATCAGCTCGAGGTAGGCGCGGCGGTAGGCCAGCTTTGCGGTGGCCATATGCAGCGCGCGGTAGAGCCCGGCCGCCGCAGCGCGCGCCGCCGCCTGGGTGCCGTCGATGCGCACAAGGGCGAGCAGCAGCTCGGCCCGCCGCTCGTCGTTGGTGAGCGGCTCTAGGCGCTCGCGCAGCAGCGCCACGGCCATGTCATCGCTCAGGGCGCCCCGCTCGTGGTCGAGCTGCAGCGCGAGCAGCGCGCAGCGCCCGGCCGCCTCGTCGTTGCCTGCGGCCTCGGCCAGCTCGCCGGCCTCCAGCAGCAGCGTGCGCGCCAGCCCGTTGGCGCCGCTGCGGGCCGCGAGCTCGGCGCGCAGCACACGGCCATCGGCAAGCTCGTAGGTGGCCTCCATCGCGGCAAACACAACCTCCGCCTGGCCCACCAGCGCCTCGCTGTGTACGAGCTCGCCCTCGGCGATGGCCACGGTCCCCAGGCCGAGCAGGGCCATACCCACGCCCATGCGGTCGCCGAGCTCCAGCGCAAGCTCCAGGCTGCGCAGGTAGCAGCTGGTGGCACGGGCAAACTCGCCCTGGTCCTCATAGATATGGCCGAGATTGCCGATGCTGATACACATCTCCAGCCGGTCGCCGATCTCCAGCGCGCAGTGGAGCTTCTGGGTGTAGCAGTCCAAGGCTTTGCTGTAGTCGCCGCGCACATGGTAGATGCCGCCGAGGTTGCCGACGGCCACGCCGACGCGCTGGCGATTGCCGGCCTGGGCGGCCAGGCGCAGGCTGCGCTCGAAGCAGTCGAGGGCGCGCGCCAGGTCGCCGGTGGTGTAGAAGACTGCGCCAAGGTTTACCAGCAGCAGCGAGGTGCGGTTGGGGTCGGCGGCGTCGCTGCCTGGCTTAATCGCCTGCTCGAAGGCGCTCAGGGCGCGCGGGTAGTCGCCCTGGGCGAGCGCCATCAGCCCAAGCTGCCGCTCGGCCTCGCTGATGCCGGGGGCGTTGTTGGCGGCGACAAAGCTGCGCCGGGCGGCCTCTAGCCACTCCTGGGCGCTGGGGTCACCACGGCGCCGCAGCAGGTCGCCCTGTTCCAGGCGGCAGCGTGCGGCGCCAAGCTGATCGTGGGCGAGACGCAGGGCGGCGCGAAACTGTTGCTCGGCCGCGTCCCAGCGGCCAATGTGGCGTAGCACCTGGCCGAGCCGCAGCAGCACGTCGCTCTGTTCGCGCTCGGCGAGCAGGGGCAGCAGCCGTTCGTAGAAGCTTACGGCGGCCTCGTTAGCGAAGGCGGCCTGGGCGGCGATGCCGGCGCGCAGCAGGTACTCGCGCTGCTTGGCGCGGTTATCGCTCATGCTGTAGTGGTGGGCCAGCAGATCGAGGAAGGGGTCGAGGTCGGCGGCGTAGCGCGCCTCGATGTAGTCACCCACACGGGCGTGGAGATCGGTGCGCAGGACGGTCGACAGGCTCTCGTAGGCAACCTCGCGGGTGATCACGTGGCGGAAGCTGTAGGCCGGCTCCACCCCGCCGTTGCCGAGGATAGCCAGCTCCGAGCGGCGCAGCTCATCGAGCGGTCGGTCGAGGGCCTCGCTCAGGCCGAGGGCGGGGTAGACACCGACAAGCCAGTTGGCGCTGAACTCCTGGCCCACCACGCTGGCCACCTTGAGCACAGTGCGGGCGCTCTCGCCAAGCCGATCAATGCGGCTGAGCACCAGGCGGTGGAGCGTATCGGGCAGCTCCATGCCCTCGGCGGCGGCCCGCTCCGCGTCGGGGCCGCGCTCGTGCAGCATGCCGAGCAGCTCCACAATGAAGAGCGGGTTGCCCTGGGTGCGCGCGAGCACCTGCTCGACGAGGGCCTCGGAGGGGGTGCCACGGCTGTTGCGGCGGCGATAGACCAGCTCCACAAGGGCGGCCGCGTCGGCGGGCTCGAGATCGCCAAGCCGCAGCTCGCCGAAGTGCGGGAGCTGGGCGGCGCGCAGGGGCGCGGCCCACTCCTCGCGGGCCTCGGGGGCGCCGCGGTAGGCCAGCAGCAGCAGCAGCGGCAGGCTGGCGCAGCGGCGGGCGAGCGCCAGCAGCAGATCGCGGGAGAGCGCGTCGATCCACTGGCAGTTCTCGAGCAGGATCAGCAGGGGCCGCTCGCTGGCCGCCGCCGTAAGCAGCTCGCCTACCAGGGCCTCGGTGGCTGCCTTGCGGGCCGCAGCCTCCATGCCTATGGTCAGCTCGCTCTCGGGCGCAGCGAGGCCAAGCATGTGGCTGAGCAGCGGCAGCAGCGGCAGCAGGCGCGCGTCGATAGCCTCAAGCCGCGCTGCCACGAGCTTGGCTTGGGCCTCGGGCGGCGCGCTGTCGGCCAGGCCGAGCAGCCCGCGCAGGATGGGGCGCCAGACCAGGTAGGGGCTGGCGGTGCGGTAGGAGACGCACTCGCCGCTGAGCCAGGTGGCCCCGCGCAGCTGCGCCGCTTCGCCAAGCGCCGCTGCGAGGGCCGACTTGCCCACCCCGGCCGAGCCGCCAAGGCTTACCGCCTGGCCGCGCCCCTCCAGCGCTAGCTCCAGGCGCTCCTGCAAAAAGGCAAGCTCCAGGCTGCGGCCCAGCAGATGGGCGGGCGAGTTGGCGGTGTTGGGCTCGGACACGGCGCGGGCCGCCACAAGCGGATGGGCGATAACGGCGCCAGAGCGGCCACGCAGCTGGAGCGTGCGCGGCTCCGCCCAGTGGAAGCCGCCGTTCCCGAGGCGCGCCGTGTCGTCGGCGGCCAGAATCTCGCCCGGTGTGGCGGCCTGCATCAGCCGACTTGCCAGGTTCACCGCGTCGCCGATCACCGTGTACTCCTGGCGCAGCGTGGAGCCCACCTGCCCGCTGAAGACAAAGCCCGAGGCGATGCCGATCTGAAGCGCGCCAGGCGCCGACTGGCCATCGGGATTCAGCGCTGCTGCACCGTCCACCGCCCACCGTCCACCGTCATGCAGCTCCCGCAGATCCAGGGCGCACTGCAGCGCGCGGGCGGTATCGTCTTCGTGGGACACGGGCGCGCCGAAGAGGATCAGCAGCGTGCTGCCCTTGTCGCCCATGTCGACTTTGTTGACGTACCCGTCATAGCGCTGCACAATCGCGAAGAGCTGGGCGAGATAGGGGTGGAGCGCAGCGCCAACGGCGGGGTCGTCGTAGTCGAAGCCAGAGAAGCCGACGAAGAGGCTGGTAACGGCGCGATGCTCGCCGATAAACGCCAGGCGACCCGCGTGGAGGCGCTGGGCGATGGTGGGCGGCAAGAAGGCAGCGATGCGGCCAACGGCAGCCGCAGAGAAGGGCGGCAGCGGCGCGAGCGGGTTGGGGCTGGGGATGTCGGCGCTGCGCAGCACGGCGTGGAAGGCCATGCCATCGCGCTCGCCGCGCGGCGCGGTGCGGGCCCAGCCAAGGCTGGCGAGCATCGAGGCGGGCACAACCACCTCGGCGGGGGCGGCGGCGGCCTCGGCGGCGGCGGCGCGCTCCAGCACACTGCCCGCGATGATCGGCTCAAGGCGGCTGGCCGGATCGCCCACCACCGTGCAGTAGACGCTGCCGTCGGCCAGGCCAACGCGCATGGCGAGCGTGAAGCTGCCCGACGAGGTCTCCAGCGCGGCGTAGCGGCTGCTGCTTGCCTGCAACGCCAGGGCGCAGGCCACGGCGCGGCGCGGCGTGGGGTGATCGAGGCCGGCCTCAATTGGAAAGAATGCCGTGAGCGAGTCGCCGCCGAACTTACCGATGATGCCGCCGTAGGATTGGATCAGGGCAATAATCGGGGTGAAGTAGGCGTTCAGGATGCCCGTGAGCTCTTCGGCGCCGGCGGGGCCGCCTGCCAAAGCCTCGCTGAGCGTGGTGAAGCCACTGATGTCGGCGAACAGGGCGATGGCAGGCAGGCGCCGCTCAGCGCCAACTAGCTCGGTCGCCGGGTTGGCGCCGAGCTCGCTGGCGATGTGGTAGGGGACGAATGACCCCCATGGGACAAGCGACTGCTGCTGCACTGCCTTCGATTCCAACTACCAAACCATCATCCGCAGATTACGCCGATTGCGCCGATTATGGGCCGCCGCAGGACGCATTGGTTCCGTGCAGGTCTTGTACGAGCATAGCTTGGTGTATGGTTCATGGCTATGATCGGCGTCACAGATTGGCCTGATATCTGCTGGTCTGCCTACCGCCGTAGCAGTGGCAGGTAGAGCGCCTCAAACATCGCTGCGGCGTCCGGATCCACCGGGGCACTGGGGAGCGCGCCGGCGTTCTGCACGGGCTCGGTCGGCGTGATCGCGGTGACGCTGATGCGCGGCCGTCGCTGGATGCTTGCGTCGCCGGGAGGCGTGCTGTTCGGGTTGGTTGCGCTCGTAAAATTCAGGCTGTAGCTGCCGGCCTGAAAGCCTGCAACCTCAATCTGGTAGACGCTATTCTGGGCCAGAAAGTTCATCTGCTCGATCAGGCCGTCGCCCTCAGGCGCGAAGCTCACGCCGGGGCCAAAGACATACAGATCGGGGTTGCCGCCGATCACATCCATGCGCACGGTGGACGAGCTACCGGCAGCGGGCGCGACGCGGTAGATATGCAGGCCGTCGAGGGCGATGGGCACCTGGGCAGGCCGATAATTGACGAAGACAACGCCAGGCTCGCGGATCACATTCCCGGCCCGGTCGGCGACGAAGAGCTGGAGATAGTGGACGCCAGGCTGCGCGCCGAGAGTCCAGCTGAAGCTTGTGCTGGGCTGCTGGTAGGGCTGCCAGCCGCCGCTATTCGCCACCTCGACCCAGCCGTCGGCGGGATTGCCGCTGAACTGAGACTCGCGCAGGTAGTAGGAGCCGAGGCCGGAGCCGCCACTATCGCTGGCCTTGAGCTCGATCTGCACAGTGCGCGTGTCGACAAAGCCATTCGCGCCGCTCACGGTGAGGCTCTTGAGCTTGGGTGGGGTGGTGTCGCGCGTCTTGGCGAGCCAGGCGACCGTATTCTGAAACAGCGTCTTGTAGGCGCTGCTCTGGAGCTCGGTGGCGCTGATCAGCGTGGAGAAAGCCGCCGCGCGGCCAAGCTCGAAGTTCCAGGCCACAAGGCCAGCGCCGCCACGGCCACCACCGTTACTGCTGCTATAGAGCACAGTGGCGTCGTCACGCGGGATCAGGCAGGCCTCGCTGCCGGCGAAGTTGGCGAGCGCGAACTCGAAGCTGGCGGGCACGCCCACGCCTACCGAGGGGTTCGGCGCCTCCAGGGTGTAGGTGGTGGAGGGTGCGACATTCCAGCTGCAGGGGGTGGCGGGCAAGAGGGGAACAAGCTCGTCGTGCAAGAGCGCCCACCCGGCGGCCACGAGGCCACCGCCCTTGCGCACAAAGCGATCCAGGGCGCTGAGGCCCGCGGGAGTGAGCGGCACGTTCCAGTTGGCGTTGTACAGCACCACCACCACATCGATATTGCGCAGCTCGTCCTTCGCGCCATCAAAAGCCGACGTCTCGGGGCCGCTCACCACATCGAAGGCGCGCTCGCGCAGGGCCTGGAGCACGGCCTGATCGGAGGGGGCGTCGCCGCCGCGCAGCACAAGGATGCGGGGAATCTTCTGGGCTTGAGCGACGGCGGCGGGCAGCGGCGCGGCGCTGCCGAGCATGGCGAAAAGCAGCAAGCCAGCCATAAAGATCAAGCGCAGCGGGAAGCGCACGAGCGTCATAGTAGCATTCCTCCATCGGGGCGGCGTGGCCGCCGGCGCGCCACGGTGTCTGCGCTAAAGAAAAATGACGAAGTTGTTATAGTTCGTTGTACTAAAGTGAACGGTACCTTTGGGCCATTTTGCGCAGCCCACTATAGCTGGAAGCCAATGGAAAGCACAAAGCGTGCCTGCGACAGAGCCTCGTTGGAGCGCAAAAAAAGCTTGGCGGAGCGGCTGTGCTACAATGGGCGCAGCAAGCATCTAGTGGTAGAAATCCAATGACTGACTACCTTGTGACGATTGGGCTGGAGGTTCACGCCCATATTAAGACAGCCTCGAAAATGTTCGACGGCTGCGCGGCAGACTACGCGGGCAGCGCGCCGAACAGCCGCGTCTCGGTGGTGAGCCTGGGGCTACCGGGGGCGCTGCCGGTGGTCAACCAGAGGGCCGTGGAGCTTGCGGCGCGCACCGGGCTGGCGCTGCACTGCACCGTGAACGAGCGATCGGTCTTTAGCCGCAAATCGTACCCCTACCCCGACCTTGTGAAGGGCTACCAGATCTCGCAGTACGACGAGCCGCTGTGCAGCGACGGGTGGGTGGAGCTGCGGCTGCCAACGGGGGCCACGCGGCGGATCGGGATCGAGCGG
>JAYUYB010000414.1:0-4113 GCA_043752655.1 Chloroflexota bacterium | reverse complement strand
CCTGTCCCCTGTCCCCTAGAAGGAGCTTTCTGTGAGCACGATTCCACCCCTGCCCGGCATCACCTCGCGCATGATCGACACGCCCCGCCTGCGCATGCACGTCCTCTTCAGCGGCCCCGACGACGGCGTGCCGGTGCTCTTCCTGGACGGCAACGTCTCGTCGGCCACCTACTGGGAGGAGACGATGCTGGCCCTGCCGCCCGGCCTGCGCGCGATCGCCCCCGACAAGCGCTGCGGCGGCGATAGCGAGTTTAAGCCGCTGGACGCCACGCGCGGCATGCTCGACTACGTGGACGACTTTCTCGGCCTGCTAGACGTGCTCGGCGTTGAGCGCTTCCACGTCGTCGGCTGGTCCATGGGCGGCCCGATCGTCTACAGCATGCTCCCCATCGCTGGCGAGCGAATCATCAGCGTGACCCTGGTGGCGCCCAGCTCGCCCTTCGGCTTCGGCGGCTGCGCGGGCCTGGACGGCCACCCGATCTACGCGGACTTCGCGGCCTCTGGCGCGGGCCTCGCCAACCCCGACTTTGTGCAGCGCCTGGGCGCAGGTGATCGCAGCGAGGAGGCGCAAACCTCGCCGCGCAACGTGATGAACGGCCACTACTGGAAGCCGCCCTTCCGCGCCGCCCGCGAGGAAGAGCTGCTCTCTGGCCTGCTGAGCGTGAAGGTGAGCGAGCAGTACTACCCCGGCGACCTTGTGACCTCCGCGAACTGGCCCGGCATCGGCCCCGGCGTCTACGGCCCGCTCAACGCGCTCTCGCCAAAGTATGTTGGCGACACCGTGGAGCGCATGGTCGGCGCCGCCTACAAGCCGCCGATCCTGTGGGTGCGCGGCGTAGACGACTTCATCCTCGGCGACAGCTCGTTCTACGACATGGGCGTGCTCGGCCAGGCCGGCTTTGTGCCAGGCTACCCCGGCGCCGAGACGCACCCCGTGCAGCCGATGATCAGCCAGGTGCGCGCTGTGCTGGAGCGCTACGCCGCCAACGGCGGTCGCTACAGCGAGCTGGCCCTCGACGAGTGCGGCCACTCGCCCTTCATCGAGCATCCCGAGGCCTTTAACGCCGCCTTCCACGCGCTGCTCAGGGGAGAGTAGCATGCCCTTTGTGAAGGCGGGCGACCTGCGCGTGCACTACCTGGAGGCGGGCGAGGGCGAGCCCGTGCTGTTCGTCCACGGCAACTGGGCCAGCGCAGGGTGGTGGGAGCCCTGCCTGGCCCGCCTGCCCGTCGGCTACCACGGCCTCGCGCCCGACATGCGCGGCCGTGGCAGGACGATCGGCCCCGACTCGGACTACAGCATCGCCGCGCTCGCCGCCGATCAGCTGGCCCTGGCGGACGCGCTGGGGTTCGAGCGCTTCCACATGGTGGGCCACTCGCTGGGCGCGGCCGTGGCTATACAGGCCGCGCTCGATGCCCCAAGCCGCATCGTGACGCTCACGGTGATCGCGCCGCCCTGGGCCGATGGCATGCCCCAAGCGCTGAACAGGCCCGACCGCCAGCGTATGCTCAAGGCGCAGCCGCAGCTGCTGCGCATGGCCCTCAAGGCTATGGCTCCCGGCGTGCCGGACGACGCTTTCTGGCGCCGCTTGATGGATGAGGGCTACGCCCAGCGGATCGAGGCAGCTGTGGGCAACATGCTCGCACTGAGCAGCTGGAAGCCCGGCGACGCCCTGCAGGCGATCAAGGCGCCGAAGCTGGTGATCGGCGGCGCCCGAGACCCGCTGATCACCCCGGCGGTGGTCGAGCGCGTCGCCAGCCTGCTCGGCGGGGCCCCGGTGCTGCTGGCGGGCGTGGGGCACTCGCCGAACCTTGAGGCCCCCGACACCGTGATGGCGCTGCTGGCGCGGCAGCTGGGCCTGGCCCGCGCGGCCTAGCGCATAATTATTCGCAGAGGGCGCAGATTATGTTGGGTGAAGGCACGCTCTAGCCGTAGCGCTCCACAAAGCGCTCCACATGGTTGAGCTCGCCGAAGCGCGCCTCCAGCGTTGCGCGATCCCAATCCCACCAGGCGCTGCGCAGCAGGCGCTCGGCGATGGCCTCGGGGAAGCGGCGGCGGATCAGGCGGGCGGGCGTGCCGCCGACGATCGTGTAAGGCGGCACGTCGTGCGTCACCACAGCGCTGGCGCCAACCACAGCCCCGGTGCCAATCGTCACCCCCGGCATGATGATCGCGCCGTGGCCGATCCAGACATCGTGGCCTACCAGGCAGCGGTGGGCGCGCCGCCACGCGAAGAACTCCTTGTCGTCGCGCTCGGCGAAGCCATACTGGACGCGCCGGTAGGTCATGTGATGCTGGGTGACGCGCGTCATGGGGTGGTTGCCGGGGTTGACGCGCACATGCGAGGCGAGCGAGCAGAACTTGCCGATCTCGGCGTAGATGATCTGGTTCTCGCCGGCGCAGTAGCTGTAGTCGCCGAAGCTTGCCTCGACCATGTGCGTGTGCGGGCCGATCTCGGTCCACTGGCCAACCTGGCAGCTGCGCAGCACCGCCGTAGGGTGGATGGTCGGGCGCTCGCTGAGCGCGGGCTGCGGCTGGTTGGGCTGGCCCTCGGGGAAGGAGCTAATCTGGTGCATGGGTTTTTCCAACAGCTTCCGGGAAGGGGTGTGCTTTGATTCCTCGGCGTGGAGGAGCACTTCCCGGAAGCGTATCCTGGGTGTCTTTAGGTTGTGCGCCCCCACATGGTGTTGTCCCAGTAGATCGGCGTGCCGTTGCGGATGGTTGCGCGCACACGCGGGCAGGCCCCATCCTCGACGAGCGCTAGGTCGGCGCGCAGGCCCGTGGCGATCCGCCCCGCATCGCTCATGCCGATGGCGTCGGCTGGCCCAGAGCTTACGAGGGCCACGGCGGCGGGCAGCGACACCACCCCGGCGCGGGCGAGCCCAAAGGCGGCCTGCACCATAGTGCCGGGGTGATAGTCGGCGGCCAGGCAATCCACCATGCCAGCCGCCACAGCCTCGCGGGCGCTGAGGTTGCCGGAGTGCGAGGAGCCGCGCAGAGCGTTGGGGGCGCCCATCGCCACCAGCATGCCCCGGCGGCGCGCCTCCTCGGCGGCCTCCATGGTCACGGGGAACTCGGAGAGCGTGGCGCCCAGGGCGGCCACCAGATCCACCTTCTCGGCGGTGTCGTCGTCGTGGGAGGCGATGGCGAGGCCCTGATCAGCGGCGACGGCGGCGATGTCGCGGGCCAGCGCCCAGCGCTCCTGGAGCGTGCCCGCCTGCGCCATGCGCTCGCGCAGCTCCTCCTCGACGTGGCCGGGCGTTACGCGGCGCCAGTTGCTCATAAAGCTCACGTACTGCTCGATGTTACGGTACTGGCCCTGGCCGGGCGTGTGATCCATCAGCGAGAGCAGCTCGATCTGGCCGGCCTCCAGCAGCTCGCCCAGCAGGGCCGCCACGCTTGGCGTGCTCACCTCGAAGCGTGCGTGGACGCGCAGGTCGATCAGCAGCTGCGGGCGCTGCGCGTGGATCGCCGCCACCATCTGGCGCACCACCTCCTGCTTGCGTGAGGTGTCGCGCCCCTCGTGATCCCAGAACGAGAGCGCCGCGTAGGCCGTGGTGATGCCGGCGGCGGCGAGGCGCTTGTCGAGCTCGAAGACGGCCATGTTCATGGGGAACTGCGCGCCAGGTCGCGGCTCCACCTCGCGCTCTAGCATGTCTCCGTGCAGGTCGATCATGCCGGGGATGACGGTGAGGCCCGCGCCGTTTACACTCTGGCCCGCCGGGGCGTCGCCCTCGCCAAGCTCGGCGATGCGGTCGCCCTCGATGCGCAGCCAGCCGCGCTCGATCAGCTGCTCTGGCAGGACGATGCGTAGGTCTCTGAGCAGCATAGCTTTATCCACAGATTACCGATCCATTTCCGGGCCATGATGGCCACACTCAAGCCTGTTCCACAGAAATCCGTATCATCTGTGGATAGTAACAGAAGCCGCCTGGCGTGCCTACACCGGCGCGAGCTGGAGCTCGGCGTCTACTAGCCCGGCGCTGTCCTCAGCGTGATGGAAGATGCCGATCATGGCGACGCCCTGGGCCTTCAGCGCGGCGATCTGCCGGGCGAGGGCGGTGCGAGCCTGGGTGTCCAGCGAGGAGGTGGGCTCGTCGAGCAGGAGCAGGCGG
>JAYUYB010000413.1:0-4121 GCA_043752655.1 Chloroflexota bacterium | reverse complement strand
ATCGGCTATCGGCTATCGGCTATCGGCTATCGGCTATCGGCTATCGGCTATCGGCTATCGGCTATCGGCTATCGGCTATCGGCTATCGGCTATAGGATGGGGGATAGGGCTTACGTCGTTGTGGCGCAGGGTGCGTGTTGCCACACGGTCGAGGCGCATGATCAGGCGGCAGGCGGGGTCGGGGCAGGTGACGCGCGTGTCGGTCTCGATCCAGTCGGCGGGGTGGGCGCGGCGCTGGCGAGCGGGCAGCAGCGGGATGGTTGCCTGGAGCGCGTAGAGGCAGAACGACTGGCCATCTGGCAGGCTCAGCTTGCCCCCGCGCAGGAAGAAGCTGTCGCCCACGGCCATGGCGCAGGTGCAGTGGCCCTCGATGGCCTCCACAACCACGCACAGATCGTAGAGCTCGAAGCTGTCGTCACTACTCATGCTCACCTCGCTGCTGGCTTATGCAAGGGGACAGGGGACAGGGATAAAATCATGATAGCACAGCGCGCGCCGAGATCAGCTATGATACTGTCGGAGCCAGAAATGGGCCGGAAATCTGCGCAATCTGCGCAATCTGCGGACAAATATCCGGCGCGCAGACGAGGAGCGAGCATCATGAGCGACGGCTTTCACCTGCTAGTGTACACATTCGACAGCGCTGGCCAGGCCGACGCGGCCCGTGGCGCTCTGGAGGCGCTGGATCGGCAGCTTGGCGGCGCCCAGGGCCATGTGGCCGTGGTGCAGCACGACGCCGACGGCGCGATCAGCCTGCGCGAGCCGCGCGATCTGCGCGAGGAGCTGAGCAGCCTCGCCTCCCAGGTGGCTGGCGGGGTAACGTGGTTTGTCTACACGTTTGTGGGCCTGATCGGCCCGCCCCCGGCCATGATCGCCGAGCAGCTCACCGACGAGGCCGTGCATCGCCTGGTGCGCGACAGCGGTTTCCCCGACGCTGCCCTGCACGAGATCGGCGCCGAGCTTGGCGCTGGCAGTGCCGCCGTAGTTGCCCTGATGCCGACCGCCGAGCGCGACCCCGCCGTGGCCAAGCTTGTGCAGCTTGGCGGGCGCCTCTGGGAGCACCAGCTGCCGCCCGAGGTTGTCGCCGCGCTCCAAAGCTCCGGCGATCCAACCGAGTAGGGGGCAAGGGGCTACACCTTGCTCGGCGCCACATTCCCCACCTCCTCGGCGGCGCGGCGCACGTTCACGAAGCAGAGCAGTGCGAAGCCCGCGATGAAGAAGATCATCAGCGAGACGATGGCGATGCGATAGCTGCCAGTGTTCTGGTAGGCCAGGGCGAAGAACAGCGGGGCGAGCCAGCTGGTGCCACGGTCGCTGATCTCGTAGAAGCTAAAATATTCGGCCTCTTTGCCCTCGGGGATCATCAGCGAGAAGACGGCGCGGCTCAGCGCCTGGCTCCCGCCGAGCACCACCGCGATCACGCCGGCCAGCAGGAAGAACTGCGCCGGCACGCCGGCCGGCATAAAGTAGCCGTAGATGACCGTCCCGGTCCAGATCACCAGGCTGATCAGGATGGCGCGCTTGGCGCCTATCCACTGGGCCAGGCGGCCAAAGGCAAGGGCGCCGAAGAAGGCCACGAACTGCACCATCAGGATGGCCGAGATCAGCACGCTCTGATCGAGCCCCAGCTCCTGCGAGCCGAACTGCGACGAGAGGGTGATCACGGCCTGGATGCCGTCGTTGTAGAGCAGGAACGCCGCCAGGAACAGCAGCGTCTGCGGGTAGCGCCGCATCTCGCTGAAGGTGCGCCCAAGCTGCTGGAAGCCCGCCGTGAGGTAGTTCGTGCCCGCTGGGATACGCCTTGCAGGCCGCCGCGTCTTGAGCGCCAGCAGCGGGATGATCGTGAAGATCGCCCACCAGAGGCCCGCCGAGGCCAGGCTGATCCGCACGGCCAGATCGGTGGGGACGCCGAGCGCCACACGGTTGTTAAAGAAGAGCAAATTGAGCAGCAGCAGCAGGCCGCCGCCCAGGTAGCCTGCCGCCCAGCTCTGCGAGCTCACCGCGTCGCGCCGAGCAGGGCTGGCGATCTCTGGCAAAAAGGCGTTGTAGAAGACCACCGAGGCGCCAAACGCCACGTTGGCGATCAGGAAGAGCATGCCGCCAAACAGGTAGGCGTCCCCCTGCACCAGGTACATGGCCAGCGTGGCGCCCGCCCCGATGTAGGCGAACACGGCTAGCAGACCCTTCTTGGCCTGCGAGTAGTCCGCGATCGCGCCCAGGATCGGCAGGAAGAAGATCTGGAGCAGCACCGAGAGCGAGACCATGTAGGCGAAGAAGGCGCCCGCCGCCACCGGGATGCCCAACGGGTAGACGAAGCCCCCCGCGTCGGCGGCGGACTCGGCCAGGCTGGTGAGGTACGGCCCCAGAAATACCGTCACCACCGTGGTGGAGAAGGCCGAGTTCGCCCAGTCGTAGAAGTACCAGCCGATCTGCTCGCGTCGGTCGTCGGTGGGGATGGCCTGCGGCGTGGCCGCGCTCTCGGCGCTCATAGATCGCTTTCGTTATGTACGTGGCCCTCACCCCCCGGCCCCTCTCCCGCGCGCGGGAGAGGGGGAGCCGCGCCAGCGGCGGGGGTGAGGGCTTCACAGCACCTTCACCGGCATAAGCAGCCCTGGCCGCTCTTTGTTCGCGGCCTCGATCGCCTCGGCGGAGCCAACCACCGCGATGCTGCCGTGGTCGCGCGCAGCGTCGGCGGCCTCGGCGAAGGCGCGGAAGTCGGCGGCGCTAGCGTCGAGCAGCTGCTCGCGGATCTGCTGCCGCCACGCGTCCGTCACACCTGTGATCTGGCGCACCATCGACGTGTAGCCCTTCGCGTCCGGCAGCTGGTAGCCGTCGATGTCGCCGATCGTGCCGATGATGCTGCGCTCCACGGTGGTCGCGTCCAGCTCGGCGCCGCGCAGGAATTCGCCCGTGCCGTCGAAGACATCCAGCGTGCCTAGCAGGTTCGGGTCGCGGTACGAGGAGCAGACAAAGATGCCAGTGGAGCGGTCGTAGCCGCCGCCCGCGCCGTAAGCCCCGCCCTGCACGCGGATCTTCTCCAGGTAGTAACTGATGTTCAGGAAGCGCGAGACGGCGCTGCTCGCCCCGCCCACCGGCACGCCCAGCGCGCGCAGGTTGGCGCCCTTGGCCACATAGTTCACCTTGGCAGGGATGATCAGGCCCTCGTTGGGGCCGGCCTCGGCCACGCGCCACGTGGCGGGCGTGTACTCCGCCGTGGGCAGCTCGGCCACAAAGTCGTCCAGCGCGGGGGCGAACTCGCGCATGCTCGCCTCGTCCAAGGTGACATTGGCGAGCAGCGAGGCGCGGTTCACCAAATGGCGGCGCACAGCGTCAAGCTGGGCCAGCACGCCGGGCCAGTCCTCGGCCACGCGCCGCTCTAGCTCGCGCACAAAGAACAGGCCATCGATGCCGCTCATCTGCTCATCCGCCCACTCAGCCGGGTCGAAGCGGGCGGTGAGCCGCTTGCGGGCGTAGGCGTTGCCGCTGGGGATCAGCGCCGACTCGCGGCCCGCCTTGGCGCGCGTGACGATCTGGCGGAAGCGCTCCTGGTCGTCCAGGCGCACGCTCAGCAGGATGTCGCGGATGATCGCCAGCATGGCCGGGGCCTGGCCAAGCGTAGATTTACCGCGCAGGATCAGGCGGCCAAGCGGATCGCCGCTTTGTAGGTGGGTGGCCGTCATCGCGGAGGCGTAGATGCCGCCGGTATCGCGGCCGATGCGCTGCACCAGGCGCACAAAATCCTCGTGCTCGGTGCCCATCTCGGTGAGCGCGCGCGCAAAGAGCGGCACAAATGGCAGCAGCTCCGTGGGCAGCGCCAGCAGGTCGAAGCTCAGATCCAGGTAGACGATCCCATTCGTGAAGAGGTCGTGGAAGAGCATGGGCGACCCGCCGCTGCTGCGCTCCTCGCTGGGAATCGTCTTGCTCTGGCGGTCGAGATCTTTCAGGCTGAGCGTGGGAATCTTGGCGAGATCTTCGGGCTTGTCGGGCTGCTCCTGCATGCGCTTGAGCGCCTCGGTCTCAGCGAGCAGGGCGTCGAGCTCGGCCTCGCCAAGCGTGGCCTGGTAGGCGTCGAGGCGGGCGCGCTCCTCGGCGGCGTCACGCTCGGCCTGCTCAGGGTCGGG
>JAYUYB010000412.1:0-1507 GCA_043752655.1 Chloroflexota bacterium | reverse complement strand
CAGCCCGCCAGCCGCCCGACTACTCGACCGAGCCGGAGCGACTCTACCTTTCGGGCGAGCGGCAGGCCCTGATCCACGCCGCCATCGCCAGCTTGCCGGCGCACTACCGGGCCGTGATCGAGCTGCGCCATGTTCAGGAGTGCTCGTACGAGATAATCGCCGCCACGCTCGGCCTGCCGCTGAGCGACGTGAAGAGCCACCTGTTCCGCGCGTGGCAGCTGCTGCGCCGCAAACTGGAGGAGGCCGAATGAGCCATGTTCTGCCCGAGCTGATCGAGCGCTATCTCGACGCCGACCTGGAGGCTGGGGAGCAGCTCGCTGTGGAGCAGCATCTGAGCGGCTGCGCGGTCTGTCGCGACGAGCTGGGGCGACAGCGGGCGCTTTTTGCAGAGCTGGCCGGCCTGGCTCCGCTGGCGTCGCCGCTCGATCTGGCGCCGCTGGTGCTGGCGCGGATCACGCCCGCAGCGCGCTGGCCTGCGCGGGCCTGGGGCGCGCTAGCGGTGCAGGCGGCCCTGTGCCTGGCGCTCGCCTTCTGGGTAGCGACGAGCGTGGAGGGCTGGCTGGCATCGCTCGGGGCCGCGCTTGTGCTGCCGTCGTTCGCCCTGGAACCCGCAGTGTTTGCGGGCTGGGCGCAGGCTGTTGGTGCGAGCGCCGCCGACACTTGGGCGCGGCTGGGCGCCCTCGCGCTTGGCCCGCTGGCGACAGTGGCGCCTGTGCAGTGGGCGCTGCTGCTGGGATGCTCGGCCCTGATCTGGCTGCTTGGCAACGGTGTGCTGCTTGGAACGCTCGGCGAGCGCGGGCGGCGAGAGACGGAGCGCCCCCTATGAACCTTAGCGACCTAATCGGTGCGCTGCTGCTACTGCTGCTCGCCTATGTTGGCCTGGCCGCGCTGGCGCTGCTCTATGCTGCGCTCTTCCCTGGCCTGGTAGCGCGCGCCCGGCAGCACGTGGAGCGCACGCCGCGCCGCGCCATGGCCGTTGGGCTGGTCAACGCGCTCTTCTTCATCCTGGTAGGCCTGGCCCTCAGCACCCTGGGCGACTTAGGGCGGCTGCTCGCCCTGCTCTGGCTTACGACCCTGCTCGCCTTTATAACCCTCGGCCTGAGCGCGGTGGCGGGGCTGCTGGGGGCGCGCCTGGGGCTGGGCGGCGCCGACCCGCTGCGCCGCACGCTGGCGGGCATGCTGGCCCTGGAGCTGGCCGCGCTCACGCCGCTGGTGGGCTGGATCGCCGTTCCGCTGCTGGTGGGGCTCACCGGCTACGGCGCCGTGATCATCGCCATGCTCCAGCGGCGCCGCCCGTCTGCGTTGCCGCCAGGCGAAGATACCCGTGCGGGCAGCCCTCACCCCCCAACCCCCTCTCCCTGAGCGGGAGAGGGGGCGCCGAAGGCTGCTTATCTTGGGCTTGAATCTATCGTAAGGAGCCGTGCCATGAACCTCGGTGTTATCTTCGCGATCTTCGGCGCACTGCTTGCGCTGGCCATTGCCCTGCCCGGCCTGCTGCTCGCGTGGG
>JAYUYB010000411.1:0-9855 GCA_043752655.1 Chloroflexota bacterium | reverse complement strand
TCCTCACCGGCTACCTGATCGAGAAGGCCCTGAGCGTCGATAATATCTTCGTCTTCGTGCTGATCTTCAGCTACTTTGCCGTACCGGCCAAGTACCAGCACCGCGTGCTCTTCTGGGGCATCATCGGCGCCCTGCTCATGCGCGCCGCCATGATTTTTGCGGGTGCTGCCTTGATCAAAGAGTTCCACTGGATCATCTGGATCTTCGGTGCCTTCCTGATCTTCACCGGCATCCGCATGGCCACCTCCAAAGAGGAGAAGCTCGAGCCAGATAAGAACCCGCTGATCCGGCTTTTCAAGCGCTTTATGCCGGTGAGCGAGCAGTACGACGGCCAGAAATTCTTCACCAGGAAGAATGGCATACTCATGGCAACGCCGCTCTTCCTGGTGCTGCTCATGGTCGAGACCACCGACCTGATCTTTGCCGTGGACTCCATCCCGGCCATTTTCGCCGTTACTCAGGACCCTTTCATTATCTACACCTCGAACGTCTTCGCTATCCTTGGCCTGCGCTCGCTCTACTTTGTGCTGGCGGGCGTGATGCATAAGTTCCACTACCTCAAGCTCGGCCTCTCGGTGGTGCTGGTCTTTGTGGGCATAAAGATGCTCCTGCCGGACGCGAGCAACATGCTGCTCGGTGTGAGCTACAAGATCCCCACAGCCATCTCGCTGGGCGTGGTTGGCGGCGTGATCGCCATCGCCGTGATCGCCTCGCTTGTGCGCGCCAACCGGCTTGAGCGGGCCGAGATCAGCGCGGGCACGAGCACGCTTCCCGAGGGCACGATGAAATAATTGCAGCAATAGCCTGATCTTGCGGGAAGGCGCTCTTTGCCCCGCAGGATCGCCTGGTGGGGGCGAGCCGTCTGCTCTGCGGATGCTTCGCCCCTTTGTGATTCCTCCCCGCTTTGCTGTGGCGGCGAGCGTAACTTTCTGGTAATATGGCAAGTTAGTATAGGCATAATGATCGCAGCGCCAAGATGCGCATAAGTGCGTCCCATTGTCGTTCTTACAAGAGATAGCGTGAGCCGCAGCAGAATGCGTTGGAAAAGGGCCACAAGCGCCCACGGAAATTTGGCTAGAGCCGTAGGCAAGAGCGAAGCTAAGGAGCTGAGAGCATGTACATCCTGGTAGCCGACGACGATATTCCGAGCGTCAAGCTTACCTCATTCGTCCTCGAGGAGGCGGGGTATCGTGTGGCGAAGGCCTACGACGCGCAGAGCATCCTCCAGGCTGTCGAGCAGCATAACCCCGATCTGATCCTGCTCGACGTGATGATGCCGAAGTCTAGCGGCTTCGACATCTGCCGCCAGATCCGCCGCAACTCCGACGTGCCGATCATTTTCCTGTCCGGTCGCTCCCAGCTCCAGGATCGCGTGATGGGTCTGCAGATCGGCGGCGACGACTACCTGGTGAAGCCGTACGAGCCCTCCGAGTTGCTCGCCCGCGTAGAGGCCGTGCTGCGTCGTCGCAACAGCGACATGCTCAACCCATCCTCGCGCCTCAGCCAGGGCGAGATCACGCTGGATCCGGTGGAGCACAAGGTGCTCTTCAACGACAATCGCTCGGTGGAGCTTACCCCGCTAGAGTTTCGGCTGCTCTACTACCTCATGAAGAACTCGGGCCGCATCCTCAACATCAGCCAGATTCTGAGCAAGGTCTGGGGCTACGATTACGAGGGCGAGAGCAATCTGGTGGCGGTGTATATCCGGCGCCTGCGCACCAAGGTGGAGAAGAACCCGGAGCAACCGCGCCATGTGGTCACGGTGCGCAACCTGGGCTACAAGTTTGAGCCGTAGGCGCATCGGCCCCTGAATAGCCCGCACGGCAGTGCATGTGAGTCGCTGCCCTGTGGGCGCTTTCGGCCAGCACGCTCCGCTGCGTCTGTGCACCCCGTCCCACCAGCCTACGGGTACTTCGAGGAGACCCTCCAGCATGGCTGCAACCGATACGTTCCTTGCGCGGGCAGAGCCATGGCTCCGCGCAAATTTCCGTGATGGGTTGCGCGCAGTGCTGCCGCTCCCGGTGCTGGCGCTCGCCTGGTGGCTGGCACGCATACCGCTGAGCCCGCTGGCGACGCTCGGGCTGGTGATCTACGCTGTGGTGAATGTGGGGCTGCTGCTGGCCCTGCGCCGCGCCCACCTGCGCGCGCAGCGCGAGCGCATCTACGCCCTGATCGTCGCGCTCACCGTCACCGACGCCATTCTCGGCGCCTACCTGCTGATCTACGCCGGCCCGCTCACGCTCGGCATCTTCCCGATCTACGCGGTGATGGTGCTCAAGGCCCTGCGCCAGCGCCGCCGGGCGCTCTGGCCAATGCTCGTGCCGGCCTTGCTCGGCCCGTTCTATCTGGCGGTGAGCTACCTGCGTGCGGTGGACAACTATCTGCCCACCGAGCAGACGCTCGCCTTCTGGGGCCTGATTGGCGGCAGCGCTTTCTTCATCACGATGCTGCTTGTGCTGGCCGAGTATCGGCTCTGGAACGGGCGCCGCGTCAGCCGTCGGCTTGAGCTAGCCCGCGCCGAGCACGCCGAGCGTATCTCCGAGCTCGACAGCGTCAACAACGACCTGCGGGTGCGCATCAGGCGCCAGCAGGCCCTAGAGGAGAGCCTGCGCGCCATCACTGGCTCGCTCAGCCTCGACGATGTGCTGCGCCAGATCATCGATAGCCTGATGCAGATGCTCGGCGCGCCCCGCGTAAGCGCCGCCGCCCTTACGCTGATGGACGGCGAGCATTTCCGCCATCGCACGCTCAGCAACGACCCACAGCTGCTGCCTGGCTGGCCCGAGCTGCTCGCCCAACGCGTGGTGGCGGGCAGCGGCCCCGTGATTGTTGGCGATGCCCTTGTGGAGCGCGAGTGGCGCGATCTGCAGCGCGCCGGTGTGATCGCCGCACTGAGCGTCCCGCTGATCGCCCCGAATAATCAGGTGATCGGTGCCCTGACGGTGGTGAGCACGCAGCGGCACATGTTTACCACCACCGAGGTCCGCCACCTGACCTCGTTCAGCATTCAGGCCAGCGTGGCTATCCACAACGCCGAGCTGCATAGCGAGCTCGAACGCCAGCAGCTGGTGCTAGAGGCGGTGCTGCGCGACATCGGCGACGGCCTGCTGGTGGTGAACGACCAGGGCGCCGTGGTGCTGGGCAACCCGGTGGCATACCAGGCGCTTCAGCACGGTGATGCTCACGGTGGCGCCCTGCGCGATAGCCTCGACCAGCTTGCACGCGAGATGCGCGAGAGCGACAGCCCTATGCTCACCCACGAGCTCAAGGTGGGCGAAGATGAGCAGGAGCGTCACTACCAGATCTACGCCTCGCAGGTGCGCGTGGCGGCGGCAGGCGAGAGCCTGGTGGCCTTCGCGCTCAACGATATCACAGAGCAGAAGCTTCAGGAAAAGCAGCGCATGGAGTTTATCTCCATGGTCTCGCACGAGCTGCGCAACCCGCTCAATACGCTCAACGGTTTCCTCAAGGTGGTGCTCCAGGGCAAGGCTGGCCCACTGAATGAGCTTCAGCAGGAGTTCCTGGGCCTCGCCGACGAGCAGGCCAACGCGCTGAAGGGCCGCATTACCGAGCTGCTGGAGTTCAACCGGCTTGAGGCTGGTCGGCTACGCCTGCTGCCGCAGTGGTCGAACCTCGTCGACCTGATGCTCACCACCAACGCGCGCTTCCTGATGTCGGCGGAGCAGTTCGGGCTCACGGTGAGCACGCAGGTGCCCGACAATATCCCCGAGCTGCTGATGGATGGCGAGCGGATCGGCCAGGTGATCACGAATCTGGTGGAGAACGCCATGAAGGCCACGCCTGCGGGCGGCGTGATCACCGTCTCTGCCGAGGTACTTGAGAACGAAGTGCGGATCGATGTGCAGGATACAGGCGTGGGGATCCCGCAGGATCAGCTGCATAAGATCTTTGGCCGCTTCTACCGCCTGGAGCATAAGAGCTCGAAGCATGGCGCACATCTCGGGCTGGGCCTCTCGATCTGCCAGCAGATTGTGGAGGGTCACAATGGGCGGATCTGGGTGGAGAGCGAGGAGGGGCACGGCAGCCGCTTCTCGTTCACGCTGCCACTTGTGCATAAAGAGCAGATGATCGGCGAGGCGGTGGCCTGATAGGGCGCGCTACGATGGGCCAGCGTAGATTTATCGATTCTACGTACTTGTCACGTTATGCGTCATGCAACGTCATTAAGCAGTTATTTACGCGCAATGGCGATCGTGTTATAGTAGGAATAAGCTTCATTGGCCGCTGGGAGAGTGAGGTCCGCGCGTGAACATAGCACTTATTGCTCTTCCGGGACTAGGAAAACAGCTGCTTCCGCCGCTAACGCTGGCCTATGTTGCTGCGCTGCTAGAGCAGCGGCGCCATATTGTGCGTATCTACGACCTCGCGCTTGACCCAGAGGTGGCGCTTGAGGCGGCGCTCCAGCCACTGCGCTCGTTCCGCCCCCAGGTGATGATTATCTCCGGCGAGACGCCCGAGCCGATCACGGCCGCCGTAGATGCGCTGCAAGGTGATCGTTACAGCCTGGTGCTACCGGTACAGATGAGCCGCACCGGCCTGGATGCGAACCATGTCTGCGCCGGCGTGCTCCAGTGGCTCGATAAGCAGCGCGTCCCGCAGCCGACCTCGATCACAGGGGCCGCGAACAGCCAGCCGCTCGACATCGACACGCTGCCGCTGCCAGCCCGCCACCTGCTCTCGCTAGAGCGCTACAATCTGCGCGCCGTTGGCGGCGAGCTTCAGACCACACTGCTGATCGGCGCGGTGGAGAGCAGCGACGGCCGGCTTGCCCTGCGCTCGCCAACCCAGCTTGTCTCCGAGCTGCGCAGCATCTCGCAGGAGTTCGGCCTGCGCCACTACCTGATCCCCGACGTGCCCGTGACGCTGGATCGGGCCTGGCTTGTGGAGCTGCTCACGCGCATCTGCGACGCGGGCCTCGGGGTGAGCTGGGAGGCCACGGCCTCGCCAGGGCAGCTTGACGAGGCGCTTGTGGCGCATATGGCCCGCGCCGGCTGCGAGAGCGTCCACTTTCAGCTAGATGCCGTAAGAGTGTTTGAGTCTGCCGTAGACCGCGAGCAGCTGCGCCTGGCGGTGGAGCAGCTGCGCCGCCATGCGATCTTCATCCGCGCCACGGTGAAGCTGGTGCCGCCCTACGAGTCGATCCCGCACCTGGTGGATGTGGCGGCCACCTTCGGCCTCGACGATGTGCGCTTCGATGTGGCGAGGGTCGAGGCGGCCAGCGTGGGGGCCGACGAGACGCAGCTGCGCGAGATGGCCCGCCAGATCTATGCTCAGGGGCGCGACCGGCAGCGCTTTATCAGCCGCTTTGGCCCGGCGCTCGGCAACCTGATCTGGAAGCTGCGCGGCCCGCGTGGCTCGACGGCGAATCTCGACGATGAGGGCATAACGGCGTAGGGGGAGACACGGAGACCGGGAGACAAGGAGACCGGGAGACCGGGAGACAAGGAGACCGGGAGCACCTATCGGAGCACCCAGGTTGTCTCCTTGTCTCCTTGTCTCCTTGTCTCCTTGTCTCCTTGTCTCAGCTGAGAAACGCTGCCACGCGCGCGTGGATCGCCTCGCGGTGGGGGCCGGTCATGAGGAGCTGGTGGCCGGTGTCGTCCCACCAGACGAGCTCGCGGCGGGCGCTGCCGATGCGCGCCATCACGATGCCGGGGCTGTCGAGGGGGGCGACATCGTCGTAGCGGCCGTGCATCACGAGGGCGGGGGCCTGCACGAGGGGCAGGGCCGCGCGGGCGGCGGCGAGGGCGAGGCGCAGCTCATCGACGGCGTGGAGCGAGATGCGGGCCTCGCGGCGCACACGAGCTTGCACATCGGCATCGTCGAGGTTGGCGTCGGGGTTGTACTGCGCCACCTGGGCGCGCACGGCGGGGTCGCGGAAGTCGGCGCTCTCCAGGGGGTAGAACCAGGGCGTGGTGTGGCGGATCAGGGCCAGCAGGTTGAGCCGCCAGTCGCCATTGAGCCGCATTGGTGTGGCGAGGAGCGCGAGGCGGGCCACGGGGCGGCGGGCGGCGAGCAGGGTGGCGAGGGCGCCGCCGAGCGAGAAGCCCACCACGCTGATCTGGGCGCAGCGCGCGGCAAGGTAGCTGTGGCCGTCCTCGACGGCGGCGAGCCAGTCGCGCCAGCGGATGGGCGCTAGCTCCTCGGGGGTGCCGCCATGTCCAGGGAGGCGCAGGCCGAGTACGGTGTGGCCGGCGCCCGCGAGCTGCTCACCGAGGCCGCGCATCTCGCCGGGGTTGCCAGTGAAGCCGTGGATGAGCAGGCAGCCATGGTCGCTGCCTGTGAAGAGGAAGGGATCTGACATTGAGTGCTGCGTGCTGAGTGCTGCCTCGTCGGAGGGCGCCCACAAGGGGCGTCCGTACGGATCAAGGCGTCCTTACGTCGGAAGGCGCCCACAAGGGGCGTCCGTACGGATCAAGGCGCCCTTACGCGACTGTGACGAGATGGCGGAACTCGTCGATATTGCGCGGGCCGATGCCCGCAATCTCGATCAGCTGCTCGACGCTGGTGAAGGGGCCGTGCTGCTTGCGGTAGGCGATGATGCGCCGGGCGAGGGCGGGGCCGATGCCGGGGAGCGCAATTAGGGCATCGGCGTCGGCGCTATTGAGGTTGGTGAGGCCGATGATGCCAACAGAGTCGGCTGCGGGGCCGACAAGCGTGGCTAGATCGAGTAGCTCGCCTGCGGCCGCCTTGGGGCTGACGGCGGAGGCCAGATCCACAGACTCGGCGACGTCGGGGCCGACGAGCGACGCCAGATCCATAAGTGGCGGGGGCGGCTCGCGATCGGGGAGGCTAGGCTCCAGCTCGTTGGTGGGAGCGTCGGCGCCAATGGCGACCTCGCGGAAGATCATGGCGGCGGCGGGGGGGGCAGTGGGCTCAGGGTCGTCGGGTGGCGCGTCGGGTTTGGCTGCGTCCGGCGCGAGCACGCTGGGGGCGTCGCCGAGCGATACGGCGGGCGGGGCGCCACGGTGGACGCGGGTGGGGATGCGGCGCGGCGCGGGGGCTGCGCCCTCCGGGCCGCCGAGCGACGCCGGGGCGGGAACTGCGCTTTGGGGCGATAGCGAGGCGGGCTGCCCCGAAGCGGCGGGGGTGGCAAAATCGGGGAGCTCGGCCTGCTGGCGCCAGCGCCACACGAGATAGACGATCCCGGCGAAGGCGCCGAGCCAGAGCAGACCGCGTGCCCGTGCCATAAACTTCTCCTGCAACAAGGATGAGAACGGGAATAGGGGTGGCGGCGTTACACAGCCGCCGGGACAACTAGAGAGCGGAGCAGGGCAAGATTTACGACATCCTCGGCCATATCGTCGCCCTTCGGCGTCTCGATGATCATCGGGAGTGCGCGGAAGCGCGGGTCGTTCACGATTAGGCGAAAGGCCTCGATGCCGATGCAGCCCTGGCCGATCTGGCTATGGCGATCAACGCGGCTGCCGAGCTCCTTCTGCGAGTCGTTGAGGTGGAAGCACTTGATACGCCCGGTGCCGATCACGCGCTCGAACTCCGCAAAGGTAGCCTCGTAGGTCTCGGGGGTGCGAATATCGTAGCCGGCCGCGAAGATATGGCAGCTGTCCACACAGACGCCCATACGCTCGTGGTGGGGCACCAGCTCGAAGAGGCGGGCCAGATGCTCGAAGCGGTTGCCGAGGCAGCTGCCCTGGCCTGCCGTTGTCTCAAGCAGCACCAGCGTGTCGCCGCCAACGCCGGCCTCGAAGAGCCGATTGAGGGCGGCGGCCTCGCGGACAAGGCCAGCCTGCTCGCCGCTGCCGGTGTGGGCGCCGGGGTGGGTGACGAGGAAGGGTGCGCCGAGCATGGCGCAGCGCTCTAGCTCGTGGGCGAAGGCGGCGATCGACTTCTCCCAGAGCTCATCGGCGGGGGCGGCGAGGTTGATCAGGTAGGAGTCGTGGACGACGACTGGGCCAATGCCGCTGCTAACCTGCGCGGCCTTGAAGGCGGCGAGATCCGCGGGCAGCAGCGGCTTGGCGGCCCACTGGCGGTCGCTCTTGCTAAAGATCTGTATGGCCTCGCAGCCAACCTGGAGGCCGCGGGCGAACGAGTTCGCGATCCCGCCCGAGATCGACATATGGGCACCGAAGGGCATACGATCCTCGTGTACAGTGGGCTGCTACGGGCTGATCAATTATAGCATGGCCTGCGGATGCAACATCTACTGGTCGGGCATGTTATCCGCAGATGACGCAGATTTCCGGCCCATTCTTCGGCCGCAAGAACGTAACCTGGGCGCCAGAGCGGCGGTATAGATCGCAAGGAGGTGCGCTATGTCGCCAACCGTTGCCGATCTGCTGGGGAGGCTGCTCGACCTATTCTTCCCGGATCGCTGCGCCGCCTGCGGGCGCACGGGCGCCCTGCTCTGCCTGGAGTGCCGCCGCGCGCTACGGCCCTACCCGCCCGAGGCGCCGACACCTGGGCTCGACGCTGTGTGCGTCGCCTGGATCTATGAGGGGCCGGCGCGAAAAGCGGTTCACACGTTCAAATACCAGCGCAGGCGCCGGGTGGCTGCCGCGCTGGCCGACGCGCTGGCCGACGCGCTGGCGGGGGCGCCGCCAGGTGAGGCTCTGGTGCCCGTGCCGCTGCACGCCGGCCGCCTTGCGGAGCGCGGCTTTAACCAGAGCGAGGAGCTGGCGCGGCGCCTTGGGCAGCGCTGGGGGCTGCCTGTGCTCGCCGAGGGCCTGGCCCGCTGCCGCGACACGGGCCATCAGGCCGATCTTACCCGGCGCGCGCGGCTTACGAACGTGGCCGGGGCCTTTGTGTGGCGGGGCGCTGGGCCACCGCCCACACGGGCGCTGCTGGTGGACGATGTGCTGACCACGGGCGCCACGCTGGCAGCTTGTGCTGAGGCTTTGCGTGCCGCTGGGACGCGTGAGGTGCGCGCTGTGGCACTGGCGCGCTCGCTGGCGCCGGGCAGGGCATATGTATCCACAGATGCCACAGATTCCCGGCCCATGCTGTAGCGCAGGACGTTTGGACCACGAAGGACGCGAATAGTACCGAACTGCGCGAACGCGAAGGGCGCGGGGCTGGCGTGCTACAATATGTCCAGAGGTCTGATGAGGAGCACCCATCCAGCGGAGGAACGACGATGTTCGAGTCGAAGGAGCAGGTACGGGCGGCGCAGGAGCGCTGGGAGCAGGCGACGCTCTGGCCCGCTTTGGAGCGCACGCCTGAGCGCGACGTGCGCTTTATGACGACCAGCAGCGCCCCGGTGGAGCGGCTCTACACGCCGCGCCACCTGGAGGGCAACGACTATCTGCGCGATATTGCGCACCCTGGCGAGTACCCGTACACGCGCGGCGTTCACCCCACGGGCTACCGCGGCAAGCTCTGGACGATGCGCATGTTCGCGGGGTTTGGCACGGCTGAGGAGACGAACGAGCGCTTCAAATATCTGCTCGCCAACGGGCAGACGGGGCTCTCGATCGCCTTCGACATGCCCACGCTCTACGGCCGTGACAGCGATCACCCGCTGGTGGAGGGCGAGTTTGGCAAATGCGGCGTAGCGATCGCCTCGCTGGCCGACATGGAGCTGCTGCTCGATGGCATCCCGCTCGACCAGATCTCCAGCTCGATGACGATCAACTCGCCCGCGTCGATCATTTGGGCGATGTACCTGGTGGTTGCCGAGAAGCGCGGCATCGCCTGGAGCAAGCTGCGCGGCACGACGCAGAACGACATCCTCAAGGAGTATATCGCGCAGAACGAGTATATCTTCCCGCCCGAGCCGAGCATGCGCCTGGTGGTAGACACGATCGAGTTCGGCGCGCAGCATGTGCCGCAGTGGAACCCGGTAAGCGTGAGCGGCTACCACATTCGCGAGGCTGG